>JAYELL010000060.1:55898-75630 GCA_034717495.1 Chloroflexota bacterium
CTCCGGGCAAGTTATTCCATTGCTCGCCAGCGTATCACTCTCTGGCGCAGGTCCGGCCGGCCTAGTACTCGCCGGTATAGCCGGGCACGCGCCTCCGGCCAGCGGCGCCGACCCACCAGCTGATGTCGGCCAGCAGACCCAGGCCCAGCCACAGCCAGTCGAAGCCGTTGATTCCGCCAGGGAAGACCAGAACGTACATGAGGGTGGTCCAGGGCACGAAGATGAAACCCAGGAACGACCAGATGAAGCTATCGAAGGCGTGTTGCCAACGGGTCTGGTCGAGCAACCACCAGACGAGAATGCCGGCCCGGGGGCCGAGGAAGACGAGTACGGTAAAAAGACAACACATGGAATACCTCCAGTCTGCGGTCAGGCCGATGATTGGAACAACTCGGCGTAGATGGACAAAAGGTGACTTGCAGAACAGGCCACTACCCTAATTATAAACCAACTATGCCGGTGCGATCAACCTGAGTGCAACAGCCTCCTGGGAGAGATACCTTCTCGACATAAGACCATGCCAGGGGCATCGGCAACAATTTTGCGCCTATTTCAATCCTGAATGCAAAAAACTTTGGATGAACCGCCGCTGGAAGATCAGGAAAATGATAAAAAGTGGGCCGATCACGATCAGGGTTGCCGCGGTGAGCAGTGACCATTGAGCCCCGATTTCACCGAGTTGGGTGAAGCGCACCAGCCCGGCGGTCAGCGGGCGGCTCTTGTCGCTGTTGGTGATGATCAGCGGCCAGAGGAATTCGTTCCAGTGCCAGATGGCTGAGGAGAGTCCGAAAGCAACCAGCGCCGGAATCGACGGAGGCAGGTACACATTCAGAATCAGTTGCCACCACGAACAGCCGTCGATGATGCCCGCATCCACCAGGTCGCGCGGTACATCCAAAAAGGCCTGCCGCATCAGGAATGTTCCAAAGGCAGAACCAAAATAGGGGATGGCAATCGCCAGCCGGGTATCGAAAAGGCCCATCCAGCGGATCGTGGCGAAATTGGGCGCCAGAAGGGCAGACGTGGGGATCATCATTTGCAGAAGGACAAAGAGGAACACCCAGCGTTTGCCGGGAAACTGATAATGGGCAAAGGCAAAACCGGCCAGAACGACGGTGACCATCTGCACGGCCAGAATCATAAGCACGACAATGATGGTGTTGATGTAATATTGCCCAAAGGGTGCCAGTGACCAGGCGCGCAGGTAATTTTCTGCCGTGATACTGCTGCTAAACCAGACATCGCCGCGACTCATGGCGTCGCTGGCTGGACGAAAGGAGGCAATCAAAGCCCAAACAATCGGCACAGACCACAGAAGGGCCAGAAGGACTGCCAGCAGATTGGTGATCCAATGTGCGAGACGTCGTAGGGATCGGCGGGAGTTTGAAATCGTTGAGGTCATTTCAGGCCTCTTTGCGCTCCGAAACGATGAAATTGGTCACCGTGAAAGCCAGCAGTACGATTACAAAGATCACGGTGATGGCAGCAGATGAACCAATATTCTGATATTCAAAGCGTTGCTGCCATAGCTCGAAGAGCAGCACGGTGCTGGATCGGCTTGGACCGCCACCGGTCAGTACAAAAATATGATCCACCGTGCGGAAGGCATCAATGAATGCGATAGTGGTAATGAAAAGTGTGGTGCGGCGCAGCAAGGGGAAGGTGATCCGCCACAGGGTTTGCCAGCCGTTGGCGCCATCCAGCGCAGCGGCCTCGAAGACGTCCGTCGGCAGGTTTTGCAGACCGGCTAAATAGAAGATCATATAAAAGCCCGAGTTTTTCCAGATGGCCACGATAATAACGGACAACAGGGCCAGGTTGGGGTTGCCGGTCCAGTTCTCCGGGCCGCTGTACCCCAGGAAACGCAGCGCGGTGTTGAACAGGCCGTAATCAGGGGTGAAGAAAAACAGCCAGATGGTTGCCGCGCTGACCATTGGCAGCACCATCGGATGAAAAAATGCCAGGCGGAACAGGCCGATGCCGCGCATTTTGCGGTTGACCAACAGGGCGAACAAAAATCCCAGAATAATGCTGACCGGTACTGTACCGATGATGTAAAAGAGTGTGTTGCGGATGACCTGAATAAAGTAGGGGTCGGTGAACAAGTCGATGTAGTTGCCCAGCCCGATGAAGGTGGGCTCGCGATAGCGGGCGATATTCATGCGTTGGCGGAAAAAACTCTGATAAAACGAAAGAAGCACTGGCCAGGCGGTGAACAGGGCCACAAATGCTGCTGTCGGCAAAATCAGCACATAGGGAAAGGGCTCGAATTGTTTTCGCGTGGCTCGTGCGCTCAAGGCAGGCTCCTTACAAATAAAGGGGGTGACCATTGTAGTGCATGGTCACCCCCTTGTAGATCATTTAGCGGTTAGTACCACTTAGGGGCAGAAATCTGCCAGGGCAGCTTCGGCTTCGGCCTGTGCGGCAGCCATTGCCTCGGCAGCAGTCATTTCACCATTATACGCTCTTTGCAGGTAGTCATGGAAGATATTACGTACCTGCCCGAGGTTTTGGGTCGATAATTCTGCGCCGGCATGCTTCAGAGCGTCGCGTGTGGCCAGCGCTTGGGGCACTTCAGCAACATAGGCCTGCATCGCTTCGGTGTCGTAAGCGCTGGCGCGACTGGCGATGTAGCCGGTGTTGATGCTGTAATCGGCCACGTACTCAGGGCGGCTGAGGAATTCCACGAACTTCCAGGCAGCATCCTGTTGTTCCTGGGCAGCGCCTTTCAGGATGTAGAAGTTACCGCCACCCGGCACGCTGGCATAGGAACCTTCTTCCTTTCCAGGATGGGGCATCACGCCGACCTCGAAGTCAGCCTGTTCGAGAATGCCGCGCAGGCTGCCGGAGGAGTGGGCGATCATGGCCGTCAAACCACTGGCGAAATCGGTGGTAACGGTGGGCCAACTGGCCTGAACGCCGGCAGGCATAGCGCCGTATTCCGCAGAGAGATCAATGTAGAACTGGACGGCCTCGATCACCGCAGGGTCATCGAAGACCACGGTGCAGTCATCATTCAGGATGTTTTGCCCGGCGCCGATTGCCAGCGGCTGGAAGAGCCAGTAGGGCCAGCCAGAGGGGTATTGCAGGCCCCAGTTGGTGGCGTCGCCCTCTTGAGCGGTGAGCGCTTCCGCAGCCTCGGCCCAACTCTGCCAGCTTGTGGGCGGTTCCAACCCGGCCTCAGCAAACATGTCGGCATTGTAGTACATCACCACGGCGCTGCGCTGGAAGGGGATGCTCCAGAGTTGGTCATCGTAGGTAGAGTTGGCCAGGAACGCGGGCAGGAAATCGGCCACATAGGCATCGCCATTTTCCACAGCCGCGACATAGCCATCCAGCGGGGCAATATAGTCAGCGTTGATCAGGTCATATAGTGCGGTTGCCAGCATCACGGCCAAAGCGGGTGGTTCGCCGCCTCCGTCAATGGTGGTCTGGATGGCAGTCTGGACATCGCCGTAGCCGCCGGAGAAGACCGGCTCAACGGTGATGTAGGAATATTCAGCCTGGAAATCCTCGATGTAGCCATTCAATATGGCGGCGATGGGGGCATCTACGGCCACGGGGTAGAACACCTGAAAGGTGACCGGCTCCATAGCAGGCTCTTCGGCAGGAGCATCTTCTGCGGCAGGCGCGGCTTCCTCGGCGGGGGCTGCTTCTTCAGCGGGAGCAGCTTGTTCCGCCGGCGCTGCAGGGACTGGTGGGCTGCATGCAGCCAGCAAGCCAATCAGCAGGATCGCCGTTACTACAAGGTACATTTTGGGGGTACGCATAATCCATTCTCCTCTTGAGAAATACGTTTATGTTGCGCGGACGATCCGCACAATATTCAACTCCACAATATTTGAATTGAAACAGATCTTACTGTAGGTGACAGGTTGGTTATCAACCGTAAAAATGGTGGACCGAACGCTGAGGATCGGTGACCCTTCTGCCAATTCCAGATATTGCGAAATTTCGGAACTAAGGGCTGCAGCGCGAATGCAAGATTGAATTTGATGCAGTGGGGTGTCAAGTGAGTCGGCTAAAAATCGAACCATGTTGCCATCGAAGGCGTTCCAGTCCAGGGCGGCTGCTTCAACTGCTGGAGCCATATAATCATCCACGTAAATCACGGGTTGTTGATTGGCTCGAACAATACGTTTAATACAGCGTAATTTTTCAGAGCAGGGTACTTCAAAAACATCGTAAACATCTGTTGGCGCGTATTCGTGGCCCATGGACAGGGTTTGGAAGTCAGGCGTGTAACCACCATCTTGGATGATTTGGGCAAAGGGCGAAAACTCGTTGAGAGAATCCCGGATGATGGGGGAATGGGCCACAAAGGTGCCAATGCCGTGCCGCCGCACAATAATGCCTTCATTTTCCAGCGAAATATAGGCTTCCCGCAAGGTATTCCGGCTGACTCCCAGGGTTTTTGCTATCGTAGCTTCTGAAGGCAGTTGATCGTTGCGTTCGAGCTGGTTCTGAGAAATGTAATTGAGCAAATGCGCTTTTGCTTGATTCAAGCGCGTGCTGGGGTTTATGGTCATACTCACCGGACTCTGGGAACAGCGCCTTACGTTGTACGCCACGCTTACCTGTTGTGGCAGACGGGGTAACGCAACACAGGCCAGAGCGTGCGCGCTTCCCCTGCTTTGCTGCGCTATCCCTTCTATATTAAAGATTGGACGTCCAACCTCTTTACAGTATAACGAAAAAAACCACTTCTGTCAATAGCCGTTTTGCAAAAAAGAGGCAAGGTGAGCAAGAGATTCACGCCCCTCCTGCTATCATCCCCAAAACACAAGATAGGCTCCTTCTGCCATTCGTTTGATCAGCAGGGCCAACTCCATGGCATGATAGTCGCCCCACATCGAGGACTCCCCGCAGGGTATCTGGCGCCCATCCGGCACATGATCCCAGCCGTTGGGACGATGATACACGGAGTGCAACAGCAGTCCCTGGTGATCCGGGCTGGACGACAGATAGGGAGGGGTGAAAATGGTATCGGCGATGGTCAACCCGGCGCCCAGATACCTGCGACCGGCCTCCACCTCTCCCCTGTTCAGCAAATAATTGCCAAGACGGACGAAGCCCTGGGCGGCGATGGCCGCGGCGGAACTATCGATTGGCTCGAAAGGATTGTAGGGATCTGAGTTGAAATGGCGATAGTCGCCAAGTTGACCAAGATTGGGGGCACCCGTGTCCCAAAAGGGCATGCCATCTTTGCACGAGTACCCGTCGATATAGCAATCAGCGGTGGCTCGCAGAACTCGCAGGAAGTTCGCTTCCAGCTCTGGCCACCCGCCATGGCTCTCTAGCTCGTGCTGCTCAAGATTCTTCAGGAACTCAAGCTGTTCAGCGAATCCCAGGATGACCCAGGCGGCTCCCCGCGTCCATGTCGTAAATGGCGAGTAGCCCTGCTGGCTGCTTGGACAGCGGTATTGGCCGTCGTTGGTGTTGAAGATGGACTCGTGGACCACCCGGCCGGGGATGTCATAGGCATCCCGTCCTTCTCCGAAGTAGACGTTGAAGCGTGCTGTGGTCTCGGCATGTTCCAGAGCCCGGCCCAGTAGATTGATCTGCTTTTCTCCCTCGCCCATCGACACATGACCCAGGGAATAGGCCAGAGCCAATGAGCGCATTGAACGAATCGTATCGGAAAACAGGGAGTGGGGGCCGTTGAAGGAGTAAATGTACCCTGTGCCTGTGTTGGTGACGGAATAACGGGCAGCCTGCACGGCACCGGAAAGCTTCAGCGCAAGCTCGTAGAAATGCAGCTCGTACGAGTTGTAGGGAATCCGGCCCGCCAGCATCAGGCGTCTCAGGTTTCCGTAGGTGGAGACATTGTTGAACCCATGGTCATGTACACCCAGGTGAGACACGTGGGGAGCCATGAGCCGGATCGTTTTCTCGCGGCCTATGCTCAGGAACTGCTCATCCCCGGTCAGGTCGAATTGCAGAATAGCCAGGCCGATAAAAAAGCCAGAGGTCCAGTCGGTCCAGCTACGCGATGTATACCGTCCTTCCACAGTATACACCGGGGATCCCTGGTCCGCATTCCAGGTGTTATGCAGGGTCAGGATCTTGGGCGCTGCCAGGTCGGAAAATGCCGCTATTTTTGCCGTGAGTTTCCGGGGGGTCAATTCAGTTTGTATCTGCATCGCGGGCCTCCCATTTGCTCCCGTATCTCTCCCAATGGATAACCTCTTCCAGCGCTTTTTTCTCCTGAGTCGGCCAGACAACAGGAACCCCAAGGGGCACCAGTGTGAGCAGGCGTTTTTCGTCTGGTACACCGAGTAGTTGTTTGAATTCCTCTTCTCGCGGCAGGGTATAACCCTCCAGCCAACAGGAGCCATAACCCAAAGCGGTGCTGGCGATCAGCATATTTTCTATGGCAGCGGACCCATCTTCCAGCCAGTAGCGGGCGGTGGGGTCCAGCACCAGCGCGATGATCGCGCCCGCCTTGTCCATCCATTTGGCAGCTATCTTGAGCCTATCGATCATCTCCCGGTCGGTTACGACGATAAAATCCCAGGGCTGACGGTTGTATCCTGTGGGAGCCAGGCGACCTGCGTCGATGATGGTTTCCAGGTCCTCCCGAGGGATGGGATCACCGGTATAGTCGCGCACGCTTCTGCGTTTGCGAATGGCTTTCAGGGCATCCATGGTTCTTCTCCTTCTGCATGATTTCAGCCAGATGCTGGTCCGAAAGATGGTCAGGGGTTAGTGCAACAAGGATTTTGCTCATTTCATGGTTGTTCTCACGGAATGGACATTCGCTGGGCGCCCGCGCCGATTGATGAGCGCGATTCCAGCCACGACGAAGGCCATGCCAACCAACATGCCGGCGGTCAGTTGTTCGCCCAGGATCAGCACCCCGCCGGCGACAGCTACCACCGGGACCAGATAGTCGGACATGGCAGCGGCGGTAGCGCCAAAGTGTTTGACATTGTGGAAGGCCAGGAACATGCCGAGGAAGTTGGCCGCCAATGCGCCGTAGAGGAGGGCCATGTATCCCTGGCTGGTGACTGGCTTCAGATCGATCCCCACAAACAAAACTGTCACCGACATCACGACCAACATGGCCACCAGCGTGCGGATACTTGCTACCTCGAAGGAGTCGTAATGACGCATATGCTTTCGAGAGTAGACATTCATGCCGCTTCCCATGATCAGGGCCAGGATGATGAGGATATAGCCAAGAGGGTTGGTGTCGGTGACATTTGGTAGGCCGTTTTCACCCCGTATCGCGATGAGTAACGTTCCTGCCAGGGCCAGAATCACGCCGATTCCTTTGCGCAGCGAGAGGTTTTCATCGGTCAAAAAGAAATGGGCGAAGATGACCGTGACGGCCGGGCCAACGGTGATCAGGATAGCGGCCACACCAGCCGACAGGTATTGCAAGGCAGTGACAAAAAAGACCATCGGGATGGCCGTTCCAAAGAGTCCCAGCACGGCCGAGTGGCGCCATATCCGGGGTTCAGAAGGCCACTTTCTTCGCCGGCTGCTGAAAATAAAGACGGCGCCGTAGCCCAGGCTGGCCAGGAGGGTACGAAGGCCGATGTAGGTGACGGGATGGAACTGTCCCACACCGATCCGTGAGGAAATGAGGGCAGTACCAAAGAAAAAACTCAACAGTAGGATGTAGGGCAATGCTTGAACTGACATTGGTGTGCGACAACGAACCCTTCGTTGGCTGGGTCAAAGGAAAAAACGCCAGGTTTGGCCGCAAAGGAACGGAAACAGGCCGATAGTGCGGAAACACCGCCTTAATCCTTGATATAAGGCTCGCCCAGGGCTTCCGGTTTGGCTGCGCCCCACTTTGTCCTGAACCACCTGGTCGACATGATCAGCAGAACGGCCAGGGTGATGGCGAAAGGAATGGTGCGCCAGATATACCTTGACAACAGGCCAGGTAGCACCAGCTGCGGGTTAAGGGAGAGTTGCCACAAGGTGCCGAACAGCAAGGAACCACCGAGCAATAACCAGGGATTCCACATGGAGAAAAAGACCAGGGCCAGCGCAATGAATCCCCATCCCATCAGGAAGTTGTAGTTCCAGACTGGATTGTAGTCCAGCGAGTAGATCGCCCCTGCCAGACCCATAAGCATGCCGCCGGCGATCACGCAGAGATAGCGCGTTCTGGCAACGTTTACCCCCGAAACTTCGGCGACCGCTGGATTCTCTCCCACCGATCTGATCGTCAGGCCCAGGCTGGTCCTGGAAAGTACGAACCAGGTAATGAACACAAGCACAATGCTGAGATAAAAGAAGGGGGAAATACCGAAAATGGTGGGGATGCGCTCCAGGCCCAGGGGTCCGGTGTAGGGATTGCCGATGTAGGTGGTAAGGCCAAAACCAAGGATCCAGATGCCCATGCCACTGACAACCTGATCACCTCCCAGGGTGATGGAAAAGAATCCGTGCAGAAGACCGAGCAAGCCGCCGATGGCAATGCCCACCAGGAAGCCGATCAGGTAACTCTCGGTGGATTGGGCAGCGATAAAGCCCAGGGTGGCGCCAAACAGCATCACTCCTTCGATGCCGACGTTCAGTATCCCCGAACGCTGACCAATGAGCTCGCCAAGAGCGGCAAAGGTGAAGATTGTTGAGGCTTCCAGACTTCTAGCGAGAAACTCCCACATCGATTGTCTCCTCCTCGATTTTTGTTCCCACGATCTTGTAACGGTAAAAGAACTGAAAGGCAACGAGCGTGATCATCAACACACCCAGCAGAGCATAATCCACGCCAAAGCCGATATGCAGTTTGCCCTGTGCGAATCGCGTCCCGATCGACAGCCCGCTAAAGAGCAACGCGACCGGAATCGCCGCCAACGGATTGCCCTGGGAAATCAGGCCACAGATGATCCCGTAGAAGGCCAGATCACCGAAAAACCCGTAGTTCCTGGGAATCTTGTAGACGCCGGGGACAGCGGCAAAATAGTGATAGCCAGCCCAGCCTGCGATGGCGCCTCCCATGACGAATACCAGGACCGGGATCCGGAAGGTACTGATTCCCGCATATTTGGCCGCAGCGGGGCTCTTGCCGTAGGCCCTGATCTGATACCCGATCCTGGTTTTGGCGAACATGAGATAGAGCAGCACGGCCAGTCCAAGGGCCAGGAACAGTGTGATAGGAACGCCCATGATCAGCGGTGCATATACAGAGGTGGGCAGCTCGAAGCTTTCCCCTCTGCCACCGGGATTCATGAAGGGACCCCCTTCTTTGATCATGAAGGCAACCAGCCAGAACGCGATGAAGTTCAGGATCATGGTCACAACGATCTCGTTGATATTGTACTTGCCCTTCAGGTAGCCGGCGATGGAGGCGATTCCCGCGCCGCCAAGGGCCGCTGCCAGTAACATCAGTGGAATGAGCAGGACAAGGGGCAGATCTGCAGACCGCGACGCCCTGCCGCCAAAGGCAAATACTACGGCGAAGGCGCCCAACGCACCGAAGTAAAGCTGCCCCGTCATGCCGATATTCCATAGCCCGGCCCTGAAGGGAATGATGAATGCAAAGGTGCACAGCAGCAGGAAAATGAAGCGGTTGATCGTCAATGGCAGGCCATAGGGGTTTGCGAAGGCGTAGGAGAAAATCTCCTTGTAGGCGAGAAATGGGTTGATTCCTGCCAGGAGGAAGATGACGCCAAACAAGGCCAGGGCAACGACTATTGCCAGGAGCGAAATCAGCGCGGCCTGCCAACCGGTCAAGGTCAGGCGCCTTTTCAGCTTCAGCTCATAGCTGCCCACCCTCATGACCCTGAATCCTCTAGCTGTAAACCGGCCATCATGGCGCCAATGGTTTCCCTCCTGGCCTGCTCACCCGGAATGATGCCCATAAACTCTCCTTCGTACATCGGTGCCACCCAATCGCTCAGCGCGAGGACCTCGTCAAGATCCTCGGAGATCAACAGAATGCCCGCCTTTTCTTTTTTGGCGTCCATCAGCTTGTTTCGAACGAACTCCGTTGCTCCCACATCCAGTCCCTGGGTAGGCAGATTGGCGATCACAAGTCGCGGTTGGCGTGAGAGCACCCGGGCCAGGATGAGCTTTTGCAGATTGCCGCCGGAGAGGTTTTTGGCCTTGGTCTCCGAGCTCGGGGTCGCCACGTTGTACTCGTCGATCAGTGCTTCTGTGAGTTGCCGTACGTCCCTGTAATCGATGATTCCCTGCCGGCTGTATTGGTGATCGAAGTGGTAGTTCATGGTGACGTTTTCGACCAGAGAGAAATCACCGATCGACCCCACGTCGACTCGTTCGGAGGGAATGTATCCCAGGCCCAACTGCCACCTTTCCAGGCTGGAGGACCGGGTAATCTCTTTCTCTTCGAGAATGACTCTTCCCTTCTCCGCCTTGCGCAGCCCGGCAAGGACTTCTGCCAGCTCGTGTTGCCCGTTACCGGAGACACCGGCGATGCCGAAGATTTCTCCCTCACGCACCGTAAACGAAATATCCTTCACCGCTGTAACGCCCTTGTCGCTAAGGGCTGAGAGGTTTTCAACCTGCAGAATGGGATTTCCCGCCTCCACTTCCGGCCTTTCCAGCCTGAAGATGACCTCTCTGCCGACCATTTCCTCTGCCAGCATCTCCATGGTGACATGGGCTGTATCGAGGCGTGCGGTAACCCTACCGCCTCTGAGCACAGTCACCCTGTCGCTTATGGCCAGCACGATGGGCAGTTTGTGGGTAATGAATGGCACGATGGCGAGTTCATCCTGGGCCATGGTTTCGATCGATTCCAGCAGTTTCTCCGTTTCGGGAGGCGCCAGGGCCGAGGTCGGCTCGTCCAGGATGAGGACCCTGGCCCCGCGATAGAGGGCCTTGAGGATTTCCACCACCTGTTTTTCCCCTTCAGAAAGCTGCCAGACTCTGGCCCCCAAATCGACACTGAATCCATACCTGGCGCAAAGTACCGTGATCTCATTGCCGGCCTGCCTCAGGTCCGGGATTCTCCCTGCTCTTGGGTGCCCAAGGATGATATTCTCTATTACCGTGTGTGCGGACACCAGCATGCGATCTTGATGAACCATGCCTATGCCCAGATCGATGGCGTCCAGCGGTGACTTGAAATTCACCCGCTGGCCACCGACTAATATCTCACCCTCGTCGGGCTGTAAGAGCCCGAAAAGGATGTTCATCAACGTGCTTTTTCCGGCGCCATTCTCCCCCAGAATAGCGTGGATCTCGCCCGCCTTCATCTTGAAATCGATAGTGTCGTTGGCGACGACCCCCGGGAATCGTTTTGTGATTCCCTTTGTCTCCAGGACTGTATCGCCCCGTTGTATGCCTGCCAGGAGTCCTTGCTGCAATGGTCGTTCCCTTAAAAAACAGCTATGAGGCTTCCTTCCTCGGGAGTTTTCCCTTCAAGAATGGGAGCCTCATAGCTCTTGGTTACTCGAATCTGTTAGTCATCAATAGGGGACTGCACTGGCTTACTCGAGTATCTGCATGCCTTCAAGATCGAAGTTGAACTCTGCCAGCAGCCATTCATCGCTCGGCATCTCGCCGGCGGGCTTAACCACGGTCCCTGCCGCCGGAACCGGCAGGTTCTCCAGCTCAAAGCCGGTGCCGTTGCTCACGAAGTCGTGATCCTCGAATGGATCCCACTCGCCTTTCAGCATCTGCTCTCGTCTTTGTTTGACGAGTTCTACGATCTCATCCGGGATCGACGGGAGTGCTGCCGGGCTGATAGCATCAACACCGATCTTGTTGTCGTTCATGATGTCGACGGTTGCAACCTCGGTACCATCGGCAAGTGTCATGGTGCTATCCATGCCCAGATAAAGGACCGTTTCCGGATTCTTCTCGCCGGCCAACCAATCCTTGACGATTTTTTCGTAGAGGACCTCCCAGCGGGTATCGAAGGACACGGCTACCGTGTCGGTGTCCGACCAGCCATAATGGCCCACAATGTCCATATCCTTGCCGATGAACCAGATGCCCTCTTCCTGAGCCACATCCAGGGGTGAGCCGGAGTCCGTTTGCTGGGTCAGAACGTCGACCTCGTACTGGTTGATCAACGTACTGGCAATATCCCGCTCTTCCGCGGGCAGATACCAGTCGCCAACATACTTTACGTACACCGTGACGTCCTTGTCAAGCAACGCTGCACCATCTCGTATGCCCAGGAAAAAGCCATTTTGCCGCCGGCCGACCTGGCCAGATGGGAACGCCGAGACGATGCCGACGTTGCCCGTCTCGGTCAGCGCCGCCGCGATGAGGCCTTCCAGGTAAAGCGCCTGGTATTGTCGAGGGAACAGTCTTATGAAGTTCTGCTTCGTTGTCAGATCGCTGGCAATGATGGAGGCAAAATAGACATCCGGGTACTTTTCGGCAATGTTCTGGAGAGGCAGCCCCATAAATTCCGCGTTTCCAACGACGATACTGGCGCCATCGGCAACGAGCTCCTCGGCATAGGGAACTGCCAGGTCGGGACCAACTTCCTCCCGGTAGACATAGTCCACATTGGGGTACTTCTCGGCAATGCGCTTCCCTGCGCGATCGTGGGCGCCTGACCATGTTGTGCCCTCGATGATACTAAAGTGTTCGATCGCGAGTGTGGCGCCGCCGGCACCTTCCTGCTCGGCTTCGACGGCTTCCTCACCTTCCTGTGCGACCTCGATAGTGGCTGCGGCTTCCTGAACGACCTCGGCCACCCCGGCAGGTTGGCAGGCCGCCACCAGCAGGCTTGCCAGAATAATCACCAACAACAGAGTGAACTTCTTGCTCATCGTGCTCTTCTCCTTGTGAAAAATGTTGTGGGGTCACAGCCCCTCGGTGGGTGATGCCAGAAGGCGAAGCGATCCTCCAGGCATCGCTTGAACATGATGCTGTTGACGTCGATGGCGGTGTGTGGGCTGAACACAGTTTACAACAGCGACAAAAGACTGTCAACCGAGTTGGATTGGAAGGGATGCTGCAACGATCGGGGCGTGGAATTAGGTACGCTCCCGCAGGCGCTTCTGTCAGCGCCTGGCGGAAAGTGTAATGCCAAGCTGCCCCGACCAGTACATACTCATGATGATCAGAGTCGCAAGGGGAATGGGGGTGAGGAACATGTTCAGGGCAAGAACTGCATCGCTGAGCGTGAACAACAGGGCGCCGATCATGCCAGCTTTTGCCGAAAACTCGGAGACTCCAGGTGCGCCTACCCGGCAGGCAGCGCGCCATAACATGGTGGAGATCACGAACACATAGGCCAGCACTGGAATGGTCATCTCGCCCAGATCACCGGCGAAGTACAACAGGGCGAACATAGTTGCGCCAAACAGATAGGCGCCAAGGGCCCGTGCCGGGAAGATCTGACGGCTATCCCCGGAAAATGCCACGGTATAGGCAACGTGAGCCAGGAGGAAAGCTGCCAGGCCCAGGACAAAGAATTCCGGAGGAAGATTCAAAAGGATGTCACCGGCTGCGGAGAACAAAAGGCCAACCGCGACGGCCAGTTGATATCGACCCTTCCCGGGCAGGGTGCTTACCCAGTAGGCCATCAACAGAACCGGGATGGGCTTGCAGATCATGCTCAGCCAGCGGACACCGGTGAATTGCGCAATCAGGTAAAGGATACCAATGGCAAGGCCCGCAAAAGAAAGCACTCTGTCTCGCTTTGATAGCCATGGAATTCGTGATGAAGAACCTTCCATGCCTGGACCTCCTCTGGCGATGCAAAAGTGATACCACTTTGAAACCAGGGGTTTGAAGGTGGCCACACGAGCGGCGATGATGCTGGCAAACTCCTGGTCTCTATCAGGAATCACTTTAGCGCCGGAAATGTTACCCAGTCAACTCGGGTTTGAAGGCTTGAACGGCAAAAAAAACGAGCGGACCAAGGCCGCTCGTTACCTGGCTCCTGCGCCTGGACTCGAACCAGGAACCAACCGGTTAACAGCCGGTTGCTCTGCCAATTGAGCTACGCAGGAATGCTTTAATTTGCAAGCTTGCATTATACCTTGATCAGGAAGGTTGTCAAGAATCTTGTTAATTGTCGATGTTGACGCGATAGACGCTTAGACCAGATAGTCCCGCAGCTTGCGGGAACGAATGGGGTGGCGTAACTTGCGCAATGCCTTGGCTTCGATCTGGCGAATGCGCTCGCGGGTAACGCCGAAATATTGTCCAACTTCCTCCAGCGTGTTGCTGGTGCCGTCGACCAGACCAAAACGCATTTCCAGCACCTCGCGTTCGCGCTGGCTGAGTTGATCCAGGATGTCCTGCATCTGTTCCCGCAGCAACTGGTGGCTGGCGGCGTCTGCCGGACCGGGCAGATTCTCGTCCTCGATGAAATCGCCGAGATAGCTGTTCTCTTCCCGGCCGACAGGCATATCCAGGGACATGGGTTCCTGGGAGACCCGGTGGATGCGCTGCACCTTTTTGGCGGCCCGCTGCCACTTTCGGTGCAGTTCTGGATCGAGAGGGATATCGTGTTTGAGCGCCTCTTCGATGGCTCTCTTGTCCTCAGGCAATAAAAAATCCATCTCGAGAGCGATCTCTTCCGGCATAGGATCCCGCCCCAATTCCTGGACAAGTCGCCGCTGCACGCGCACCTGCCGGTTGATGCTTTCCACCATATGAACTGGAATGCGTATGGTGCGGGCCTGATCGGCGATGGCCCGGCTGATTGCCTGCCGGATCCACCAGGTAGCATAGGTGCTAAACTTGAAACCGAGCAGATGATCAAATTTTTGCACCGCGCGAATCAGGCCAATGTTGCCTTCCGAGATCAAGTCGGAGAAGCTCATGCCACGCCCAATATAGCGTTTGGCTACGCTAACTACCAGACGAAGATTGGAGTTAATCAGGCGGTTTCTGGCGCTGACGCCCCGGATGGCGATTTGATCCAGCTTGGCTCTGTCCTCAGGCTCGAGGTCTGGGTTCGCTTCCAGCTCTTCTTCCGCCGCATTCCCCTTCTGCATCAAATCGGCGTATTTGACCTCTTCTTCAGCTGTCAGCAAGGGCGTTTGCCCGATCTCGCGCAGATACATTCGCACGGGATCACTGGTGATCACCGGATCAGCCAGCTCCTGGATGACCACCTCCACGGGCTTGCTTACCTCAGCCTCGACTTCCTGTTCAAAGGCTTCGTCTCGCTCGATGGCTGGCAGGGGTGCCTCAGGTGCGTCATCTGATTCGTCCTTGTCATCGGCCTCGATGACGGTACCATCGGGAAGGATGCGCACGGCGACGGTCCTCTCCGTTTCATCGAGGTCGTCAAGGTCGTCGTCAGGCAGCACTTCCGGCTGCTGCTGATTCTCTTGGGGGTCCCTGCTCTCTTGTTCGTTATTTGCCATACTTATGCCCGTCAAAAACATCCGATCGAGTTTGCGTCCAACGTGGGCCTTTTCATGTTTCCCGATGACCGGACAGGTTTGAGGTTACAACTTGGGATTGGTCTGTCTGCGGCCCGTATGGGTACGGGCAAATCTCGTTTGCTGCAAAACTCGTAGTTGACCGCCAGCGTCATTCAAAATCTGTTGAATCGCCCGGGCCTCTTCGCTTTGACCCTGGTCGCGGGCCTCCCGACAAAGCACCGGAAGTTCACGAGTGCGATCCAACAGGGCGTCAATTCTGAGCTGGATCACCGTATTAACGATGTCGTCCACCAGTTGTTGACGCTGTAAGGGTGGTTGTTTTTTGCCATATTGCACGAGCTGTTCCAGCAGCTGCGCGACAACAGGGTCAGCACCGGGCCATTCACCATTTTCCTGGATGGCAGATGAGAGCAATCCTGCACAGATGGCGCGTAGGTCACTGCGAGGAAAGTCCTCCTCGTCGAGAGGTGCCGTGTTGTGCGACGACAATTCCGTCTGAACCAGTGGAAGCAGTTTCGGCTCTTTTACCAGATGGGCCAAACAGTGCACTGCCGAAGAGGGCCTTAGCTCCGAGTCGCCATTCTGTGGACGGATTTGCTGCTCCGTGACATCCGCGACAGCGGGGTAATCCTCCTCTTCCGCATCCTCCCACGTGCCCGGCAAGGGTGGTGAGGTCGGGCGTGGTGGTTGCACACTACGCTGTCGGAATACGGCACTGCGGATACTTCTTTCATCTGTCTGAACCAGTCGCGCCAACTGCTGGATGTAATGAGTGCGCTGAATATCGTTGGCGACTTCCTTGACCAGAGGTGCCAAACGGTCGACGGCCTCTGTTTTTCCTCGAGCGGTTTTTAGATCCACCTCTCGTTTCACAAGCCCCATAAAATAATCGACAACCGGCTGAGCTTCTTCTACCAGCCGGCGCCACTGATCAGGATCGGAGCGAATGACGTCATCGGGATCTTTTCCCTCGGGCAGCGTCATGATGCGCAGCTCGGCAGCCAGGCGTGCCTCATGGCGCAAAAGACCGCGAGCCGTTACCGTGGGCACCCATTCCCGATCAAGGGCTTCCCGGGCCTGACTGATTCCTCGCAGCGTGGCTGCCTGACCGGCTGTGTCCGCGTCGAGGGCAAGGATAAAGGTTTTGGTGTAGCGCTTGAGCTTTTTGAGCTGCTGCTCTGTCAACGCAGTGCCCATGCTGGCGACCAGATTGGGCTCGCCAAACTGATGAGCTGCCAACACATCCATGTATCCTTCGACGATGATCGCATGCCCGCGTGCCCGGATCTCCCTTCGGGCCATGTCAAGCCCAAATAGAACGCTGGATTTGTCAAAGAGCGGTGTTTGCGGTGTGTTCAGATACTTCGGGATTTGATCATCCTGCAGAGCGCGGGCGCCAAATCCAATCGTCCGGCCTCCCACGTCCCGAATCGGTATGATCACCCGGTCACGGAAACGATCGTAATGACTGACGCGGCCATCGTCATGATCTTTCTGGATGATCAGTCCAGCAGCCAGAATATCTTCCAGTTGATAGCTTCTTTCCCGGAGATGATTCAGTAAGCCATCCCAGCTGTCGGCCGCGTAGCCAATCGAAAACTGCTCGATGGTTGTTTCATCCAGCCCGCGCCTGGTCAGATAGTCCCTGGCGGTCTGTCCCTGGGCCGATCCCTGCAACATGCTATGAAAATAGACGGATGCTGCATGGTTGATTTCCCTGAGCTTGTCCAGATACTGGGCTTGCTCAGACTGGGCTTCACTGGGTGGCTCAAGACTGATACCGGCCTTGGCAGCCAGAATCTCCAGGGCCTCACGGAAGTCGACATTCTCCCGCTTCTGGATGAAGCTGATGATGTCGCCACCCTCACCGCAGGCGCCATAGCAGTGCCAGTATCCCCTGTCCTGGTAAACCACGAAGGAGGGCGTTTTCTCCTGATGAAAAGGACAAAGGGCCTTATAGGAACGCCCAGCCTTGCGCAGTGGAACATAAGCGGAAATAACATCAACGATGTCAAGCCGCTCTTTGATTTCGTCTACTACACTCATCAGTGGCCGGGTTTTTGATCGCCTAAAAAGGCCCTCTTGTTCAGGGTGTTGGCAAAATGGGAAGGTACTCGCTGCGTGAGTGAATTATACGGGCATGTGTACCTGATGTCAATTCAGGTGATCTTCATGACGATCGTACCGATGCGATCAGCTGCAATATTTCCCTGGTCAGCGGCGTTGCTCACGTGCCGGTACACCTCTCGTAGCCGCAGCGTGCGAAGCAAATGATCGAGGTCGACCGACTCGGCGAAAAGCTGGGCAATGGCTTCCCGATAGACCTTTTCTACCTGGTTCTCCCGCTTTTTTGCCCGCAGCGCATGTTCCTGAGCCACGTTGGGATTGCGTTGAAGGCGGGTCATGGCCAGGCTGAGCTCTTCGCATGAACGCCGGACTAACTGGATCATGCGCGCCAGGTATTGGTCTGGCTCGATTTCCAGGATGCGGATTTCTTCCAGGGTTGAGAATCCGTAGTCCATGACATCGTCGATGGCGAGCGACAGGTCGAAGATGTCTTCCCGATCCATGGGTGTAATAAAGGTTTTCTGTAGCTCGTCCACCAGGACTCGCCGGAGTTCATCAGCCTGTTTTTCAGAATCCCGTACCTTTTGGGCCGCGCTCTCTTGCCTGGTCTCAAAATAGTCTTCCAGCGCTTTCCAGCCGGCCACAGTGATTTCCGTCTGTTCTGTCAACAGTTTTATGAACACATCATCTTTGGAGCGAAAAATTCTTTTAAGTGCCATGCCAAACTCCTTCAGGGACCGATCCACGCGCTTAGGGGAAGATATATCAATCCCGCGAGCACGATGGTAGCAGGGATGGTCACCAGCCAGGCCAGCGCAATATCCCTGGTGACTCTCCAGCGAACCTTCGACATTCTGTCGGCAGCTCCCACCCCCACGATGGAGGAACTCACCACCTGGGTGGTGCTAACAGGTCCACCTAATGCTGAAGCGCCAAAGATGATGCCAGCTGATGCGATCTGTGAATTTAATGCGTGGATCGGGCGAACGCGGAAGATCTTTCCGCCCAGCGTGTGGATGATCCGCCAACCCCCCGATGCCGTGCCAATAGAAATTGCCGTGGCGCTGGCCAGCATTACCCACATCGGCACATGGAATTCCTCCTGAAACCCCAGGGTTACCAGGGCCATCGTGATGATGCCCATCGTCTTTTGGGCATCGTTGGTGCCATGGGCCAGTGCCAGTGCCGCCGAGGTCGGAATCTGGCCACGCTTGAATGTGGTGTTGACACTTGGTGAGGAGCCCCTGGCTGCCCAGAGCATGAATCGCATGAGCAGTGCGCCCAATACCAGGCCGAAGATAGGCGAAAGGAACAGCGCGAGAATAACCTTCCACATGCCTTCGATCGGTCCAAAAATCAAGGCCGCAATGGCCTTTCCGAATTGCAGGTTGATGAAAAAGTCGAAGGCGATGCCCAGTGCTCCCCAGTTGATGACCTGCGGCCCCGAAAATACCAGCACAGCACCAACGATCCCTCCTATCAGGGCGTGGCTGGAACTGGAAGGGATACCAAAGTACCAGGTGAGGATGTTCCAGATGATGGCGCTAAGCAGGGCAGCCAGGATAACGGTAACTGTGATGGAGTTGGGATCTACCACCTCGCTGCCGACAGTCTTGGCGACCGCGGTGCCAAAGAGCAGTGGTCCAATCAGGTGCGCGAGGGCCGCCATCGACAGGGCAGCTCGAGGCGCCATCGCACGCGATGCGATGAGGGTCGCAACTGTGTTGGCGCTGTCGTGAAACCCATTGAGAAAATCGAAAATCAGGGAAACGACAACGACACTAAGCAGCAAGGCAACTTCGGTCGGCATGTTTCAGTGTCTCAAATTCCAGCCGCCGTCTCTGGCTTCTTTCGGACGACGGGATTTCTGCCGGGACAGACTCAGGTAGCAAAGGCAATTCACGGGTGAAGACAAGATCGTATCATCTACGACGATCTCTGTCAAGAAGAGCGAATCGAGGGTTCAGGTAGACAGGTAGACAAGGGAAAAGTAAACAAGTTAACAAGGAATAAGTAGACAAGTCAACATGATCGTGGCACATCAGCAACGATGAACATATGGATGCGGTGGACACCAACACGTCCCCGGCCTTTCAGGCGTCTTTCAGACAGGCCGCCTGGCCGCGTCACTCCCGCTGTCATCCTCGCGGACGCCGCCAGCACGCTAGCAAGCGGTGCGTGAGCTAGGCGTACCGTGAGGTAGGAACGCGGGAGTCCAGGAATCGATGCCGCTTTCGCAGGGATGATGTTCACCTATCGAAAAAGCGCTCATTTTCAAGACAGGGGTAAATACTGGACTTTGGCCAAAATTGCATTATTGTCAAGTAAATGCGTAAAAACAACCCATTTTCGAGTTGAGTCATAGAATCGGC
>JAYELL010000061.1 GCA_034717495.1 Chloroflexota bacterium
ATGCCCTGGACCACGGTTTCTTTCTGCAGGGAGGCAACCAGTGCTTTCTGCTGCCCGATCACCCGCTCCACATCGTTGGGCTGGTATTCTTCCCCCAGCTGTTCCCGCACCACCGCCTGAGAGGCCACCGGCAGCCCGCTGGCTACCAGCGCTGCACCAAGCGCCTGCTCCTGAACGAACCGCCCCCAAACATCATCCTGCGCACGGTCCTGAAGGGGTTCAGATACTGCAACTTCGGACACTGCCGTCTCCGTCTCCGTCTCCCTGTGTTTCAGCTTCTCACTCTTTATTCGCTCGTCCATGTTCTCCTCTGCCTCCGCCATCATCGTCTCCTTCACGTCGCACAGTTGCGACAATATCCCCGTTCCTTCAACCGCCGGCGCGTTGACCGCGCTGGTTTCCTTTCCGCGCGGGTTCTCGAATATCAGTTCACACAGCCTGTCCTCGTCCCGGCCATCCTCGTCCTTCACCTGGTAGGTCCGTCCCGGCCAATGCCGACAAGAGCCCCCCAACCAATCCTCGTTACACACCGAGCAGGTGATCCCGTCGAAGTACCACCCGATGCTGAAGCGGTCGATCTGCCCTTCCAGGAAGCTGCGCATTCCCCGCTCGGTCGTCAGCCGTATGGTCTGCTTGAACGCGCCCCCCTCCAGCCTGGAGGCCATGATCGTCCCATCACGGCTTTCGATCTTCCGCACATCATGGTCGCGCAGGAATGGCTGACTCTCAAAGCTCACCCCGAACGCCTCCAGATCCTCCGCGCGGAAGCGGAAATGGTTGCTGTTGGCACCATCGCGGAACACCACCGCCCCAAACTCCACATGGTCGAACTCGCCCGCTTCCAGTTCCTGCCGCAGTCTCAACCGCTCGTCGTCGCCAACCCGCAACTCCCCGTCTTGCGGTTGGCTATGCACTTCAAAGTCAAACTCCATCGCTATTCCCCTTCCCCGGCCCTATCTAAAAACGCTCCATTCACGATCTCCTCGAAATCCCCCTCGTTGACTGTCTCCCCCGCAAATTTCAGCATCAGCCGCAACGCCAGCCGCCGCAATGCTTCACTCTCTCCGGTGATCCCTCTCAACGTTTGCAGCGCTTCGGTTATCTCATGCGCCGCACTGCTCAGTGACTCGTTGTCCACCGGCGCTATGTCCGGCATTTCGATCTCTATATCCGATGCTCGTATTGTTGTTCCACGCCGTAATCCACTCTCCACAGTCCAGTTCCACCCATGAACGACCAGATCGACCATCATGTGCGCGAACAACCTCTGCCGCCGGCGCAGAAACCGCCGGCGTTGCTCCCCCATGGCACTCGCCGTGGCCAGATTGGCATCTTCCCCCTCGCCGATGTCAACCAGGCCCGTCCCAGGTCCCCCGGCCACGATCATCCAGCGGATCGCGCGCCCGTCGTTGGCCGCGTCGCGCGCCGCCAGGCTCGGGCTCAACGCCTGCCATTCCTCGTTGTCGCGGTCCACGACCACCACGCTGCCCGCTTCGGGTGGCCGGCGGTATCGCGCCGAGGTTTCCCCGATCAGCCGCTTGGGAACCTTGACCACCCACACGAACGATCGCACCACCGCGTTGAGCCGCACACGATCTTCCAGCCAGCGGCTGTATCGCCGCAGCCAGGGCAAAATCGCTTTCAGGTCGCTTTCCCCCCGTACACAGCCCACCGGCCGGTTGATGGCGTAGTGCAACATCACAGGCCGCACACCGCTAACACCCCCACCAATAGCTGCTTTGCCGGCACTGTTCCGCTTCACGCCGGCCCGCGGCGCGTACCAGATCCGACCTTCTTCCCCTGGGCTGTCCGGCACTTCGTGGTATTCCAGTTCCGCCCGGAAGTCTCCAGGCCGCCAGACGATCTTTTCGATCCGGCTGGCCGGCATGGCCCGCACGATCACACTGCCATCACTGCCGGCGAATAGAACCAAATAAAGCTCCCCGCTTCGCGTGAGCTCGTCGCACCAACTGGATTGTTCGATCAGGATGTTGTTTTCGGGGTCGTCGTAGAAGTCACGCAGAAAGCGTTGTACACTGGCCTTGCTACTACTCATCGTGATGCCATCCCCCACCACGTAGGCCGTTACCATCTGCACCAGCCGGCGCGCCAGGGGATTGAGCCGCCAGGCTTCCAGCGCATCCTGGAACTCCTGCCGTAGCTCATGCCACGGCTTGTCGATCTCTGTTCCGGAGGAAACGGGTATCAGGCCGTCGTTGGGCTTCCCCACATCGACCGCCGTCACCGTCGCTAACCACGCTGCAAACCGCTGGATCAGGTTCATGGTTCCTGCCCGATCCCAAAGGGCCTACCAATCCCTCACCGACCCGGGCCGCCGGCCATCTGACAGCCCGGGCTTTCAACAATAGTTCAGACTACCCGCACTGAGTATCCACACAATCCTGCATCGGAACGATCACACCACCACCGTCGCCGGCAAACTCGACGACATCCATCGGAGCCGAGTCACCACCCTGGCTTCCGCCCTGGCAATCACCAGCAAAGGCCGGCACAGCAGCCACCAACATCATCGCCACAACCAGCACCAAAATCAACACGTTTCGACTCTTCACCTTTCCCCTCCATGAAGTTGTACAGTAAGATTTATGTAAAGCGACAGTTCAGCCAAAACCACCGGAAAAACAAAAAACGCCGCCGATTTCTCGGTGGCGTTCTGGACGCTCTCACTCGTGGTTGCGGTATTGGCCGCCGACGCATGGGAGCCACGCACTACTTCAACGCACGCCGGCGGCCTAACCCGTTCTCCACTGGCCGGTCACCCATCCAACGTTATTCGTTAAACCCGGCCAGCCCTCACACCATACAGCCTATCACAGAACACATGTTCCGTCAATCGCCCAGAAAACGCCTTTGTCAGCATTCGCCTTAATACATTCGAGCCCAAGCCGTTGGAGCTCCAATCGTTCCCACCTCTTCCCAGACCCCTGACGCAATTCTCGCCTCCTCCTCCCTGTGATATGTGGTACAATGGGTGTATCGACCTACACAACCATATAGCAAACGGGAGGCAAACCATGAAAACGTTGAGGCTCATTTCCCTGACCATCGCCCTGGCCCTGTTGACCACCCTGGCCGTGGCGGCGGGTGCACCACAACCGGTCACCTTGACCAATGGCGGCTGCACATCCACGGGCGGCTATGACCCCGCCTGCGACGTGGATCATAACGGCATCATCAACGTGACCGACATCCAACTCACCGCAGGCCACTGGAACGAGAGCGGTACCTGGGTAGGCGACAATAACCACAACCACCTGGGTCAGACCTGGGTGGGCACTAACAACCCGCTTCGAATCGAAGGCTCTTTCGGTACCCCGGATTATGCGGCCCTGATATTGAATAACTCAAGCGGCGATGGCGTGAGGGTGTACTCGGCTGGTGACGACGGCGTGGAGGTGGGCTCGGCTGGTGACGACGGCGTGTATGTGGGCTCGGTAGGGTCTCCAACAACTACAAGCAACTCGAGCGGCAAGAATGGTTTCGAGGTCGCAGGGGCCCAGCACTACGGTCTATTCGTAGGCCGGGCGGATTCTACAGGAGTGGTAGTAGACTCGGCGGGCGGCAGCGGCGTGGCTGTGGATTCAGCGAGCGATCATGGCTTCTATGTCGGTACGGCAGGGACTCCAGCATTTGCCAACGTTTCGAACTCAAATAACGGTTTCGAGGTTGCAGGGGCCGAGCATTTCGGTCTATATGTCGGCCGTGCTGGGCTCGCCGGGGTGAGGGTGGAATCGGCGGGCACCCACGGCGTGTATGTGGAGTCGGCGGGCACCCACGGTGTGAGTGTGAACTCGGCAACCCTCCACGGTGTGAATGTGAACTCAGCGACCTACGGCTTACATGTGGGTTCGGCGGATTACGGTGTGAGGGTCACCGGTAGCTCCTATGCTGGCTCTTTTGTTGGCGACATCGAGGTTATCGGCTCTTGCTACGGCTGCCTGCTGGCGACCTTCGGCGTTAACGCTGACGACAAACCCCTGGCTCCTGGCGACATCGTTTCCCTTGCCGGATTGAGAGAGAGCGGCGTGAACAGCGTGCCCATGTTGATGGAAGTCCAGGTTGCCACAGGCAGCGACGCAGTTGTGGGCGTCGTGCAAGGTTGGGCTGAACTGGTCACAGAGGAGGATCCCCGGCCCACTGAGATCGGTCTTCGCCTGGTTCCCCGAGATGGCGATGCCAGGCCGGGAGACTACGTCACCATCGCCTACTCCGGCCTGACACAGGTGAAGGCCAGTGGCCCTGTCGAGGAAGGCA
This sequence comes from Chloroflexota bacterium, assembly GCA_034717495.1. Classification (NCBI taxonomy): domain Bacteria; kingdom Bacillati; phylum Chloroflexota; species Chloroflexota bacterium. The sequence goes on from JAYELL010000061.1 coordinate 4,276, forward strand.
GCAATCTGGTGGCCGGGGAGAGTGGCAGTGCCCGTGCCCAGCGTACGGTAACCGTGGAAGGCGTGGAGCTGGCGGAGAATGCCGATGTGATCGGCACCGCTCTGGAAAGACTTGATGCCGATGATGGACTGATCTGGGCGCTGGTCAATGTGCAGTAAATAATTACCCGCCTCGCTGGGCAAAGGGACAGATGAGTTTCTGCTGCCTGACCCACAATAGAGGCCGGCCCTAAAAGCAGCGGGACCGGCCTCCTCGATAGCTGTGATCAAACAGCTCTGCCCGGACCTGGGCGAGGGTCTACCTGTTGGCACTCACCCTCAATTCTGCTGGATGGTGACATCGGCCTCGAGATGAAAGTTCTCCGGCGTTGATTTATCAGGCTTTCCGTCGCCATCCCAGTCAGCGCCATCAGGCATCGAATGTGTCACGGTGTACACAAAGTGCAGGTCGTAGTCGCCTGGATCAAGCGTACCCAGGGAATAGTACCACATCACCGCCCAGAGAACGTCGCTGGACGGAATGCAGAATTCCTGTGCCAGCTGCGCCGCTTCATCTGCTGGCAGGTCCGGCCAGTCCAGCAGTTCGGGCCGCTCCCAGTACTGGCGGCTGTGCGGCTCCAACATCGCGACGGAGCCGCCGGGCCCGACGACCTCCATGGCGATCGATGCGGCACCTTTGCTGAAGGCCCTGACAAGCCCCTTGGTGCAGCCGCCCCAGCGCGCCATGATAATGACCTCCTGACCTGGCTCGACCTGGACTTGGTAGGCGGGTACAATATGCCGCGCAAATTCAATCCGGATAGCGAGGACTGGGTTGATACGGGCCTGGGTGGCTTCTTGAAAAACGAGGGAGAACCCGAAGCCGTGTATGAAGCCGAGTGGGGCAAGCAGAAGGTGCCAACGCTGCGCAACGTGGATCGGCGTCCCGATCCGGAGTTTGTAAAAGCTTACGGCCACAACGGCTTTTTCAAATCCTTGGAAGAAATAGTGAATTTCTACAACACTCGCGACGTAGAGCCACCGTCATGGCCCCCGCCCGAGATTCCCCAGAACGTCAACGACGTTGAATTAGGCAATCTTGGACTGGTCCCCGAAGAAGAGGCTGCGATAGTAGCCTTTTTGAAGACCCTGACCGATGGCTATACACCTACACCATGATGCGTAAGGACAAACGTCGGGCATGATCATTTGCCCAATGTTCTGCTAACTTCTGGAAGCATCGGTCGCCCTGGATTCTCAGGTGTTGGCTGGAAAAGAGAGACCTCCTGAGGTAGACGCCGGATTGTGAGTCCGAAAGGGATCTACCAATGAGGAGGTCTCTTTCATTGGCGGATACCCGATCGAACTGCTACCACCGGCCTGCGTGGAAACTCTCGACGCTCCTGCCTGTTGGGCCGACACATTCCGATTCGAATCGTTTCCGGACCCATACCTTGGCTTTTTATGCTACAATAGAGTCGTCCAATCATTCAAACCCTTGTAGCAAACCAGAGGCAACCCATGAAAACGTTTCGACTCGTTCCCCTGGCAATCGTCTTTTTTCTTCTGACCACCCTGGCTGTAACGGCAGGCGCACCGGAAACGGCGACCCTGAACAGTGGCGGCTGCATCGTAGGCGGCGGCTATGACCCCGCTTGCGATGTTGACCATGATGGCGATATCGATATCGATGACATTCAGCTTACCGCTGGTCACTGGAGTGAAACCGGCACCTTCACCAGCGACAACGACCACGACCACCTGAACCAGGTCTGGGAAGGGGTCAACAATTCGTTGGTAATCAACGGGACGTTCGGTAGCTTTCCCGACAACTTCGCCCCACTGGTGCTGGATAACCCGGATGGCCACGGCCTGTGGGTGAAAGAGGCAGGCGCCAGGGGCGTGCAGGTGAATTCGGCGGGTAGCGACGGTGTGCGCGTAGGTATCGCCGGCAATCCCAGCAACTTCAGCAATTCTGACGCAGAGAACGGTTTCGAGGTGGCGGGAGCGCAGGGGTATGGCTTGTACGTGGGCCATGCTAACTACAGCGGGGTATTCGTGAACGCGGCGGGCGAAGACGGCGTGAATGTGTGGTCGGCGGTCAGAAACGGCCTAACCGTGAATGCGGATGGCCACGGCCTGTACGTGTTTTCGGTAGGCGAAGACGGCGTGCGTATCAACTCGGCAAGCCACAAAGGCGTGAATGTGGTCGGAGCGGGCGAAGACGGCGTGTATGCCAACACCCAGGCCTCGAACGGCGAGTGGGGACTCGTCACCCCCGACAAGATATCTGGCAGCAACATAACCCTCAGCTCCGTGACAGTAGTCGCTCAGGTCACTGGCGATCAGGCTCTCACGGCTGGTGACGTGGTGGCAGCGGTGGGTGTGACCGATCCCCTGCCCGACAGCAACATATCGCTGGCCATGGTGCGTCCAGCTGATAGCACCTCTTTCACCGGCATTGTCGGCGTGGTCGAGGGGCGCATGGCTCTCACACCCCAGCGTCAACTTGAGGATGAAAAAGGCCAGGAACCTGTCCTGGAACTGCGCAGCGCCGAGGGCCCAGCCCAGCCGGGCGACTACGTGGCCCTCACCGTGCTGGGCGTGGCTCAGGTAAAGATTGACACCGGCGCAGACATCCAACCGGGTCAAAAGCTAACTGCATCGGATGTGGCGGGCCAGGCTCGTGCTCTGAAGACGGTGGAGGTCGAAGGTGTACGGCTGGCGGAAGATACCCCCTCCATTGGTATCGCCCTGGCTGCGCCTGAGCCGGGCCAGGACACCATCCCGGTCTTCATCACGCTGCGTTAGCCGGAGAGACTGTTGGAGCGACGCATTCCACCACAATCGTTTCCAGGCCCAAACCCTGGCTCGGGCACCATTTCGGTGGAGACCAGCCTCCCTGGAGAATGCGTCGCCCCTACGGGCCGCTCCCATCCCAGTCGTGTCGCCCGTTGCACATATTGGCAATTTGTGCTTTACTAAGCCCACACGAGCCAGGCCGCCCTGGTGCACTGCCGCGACGATTATCGGAACACATGCACCAATCGCCGATGAAAGGAACGATGAACCATGGCAAACATTGAGGATGTACAACGCGCACAAGAAGGTGACCAGAACCTGGTGGGCGTCGATTTAAGCGGCGCCGATCTCTGGCGATCAGACCTGGGTGAAGCTGACCTGAAGGGAGCCAATCTCAACTCGGCCAACCTGAGCAAGGCAAACCTGGAAAACGCCGATCTGAGCGGCGCTAATTTGAGCTACGCCAACCTGGCCGAGGCCAACCTGCAGAACGCCAATCTCTACGCGGCCAACCTGCGCAGCGCCAAGCTGTACGAGGCCAATCTGGAAAACGCCAATCTGGAAAACGCCGACGTCAGCTACGCGATCTACGATGACAACACGGCATGGCCGGAAGATTTCGATCCCGAAGAGGCAGGGGCGGAACTCGGAGGATAGCCTGATTGGCAATTGTCAATCCACTCCGCTTCGCTGCGGGACCTTGTGGCCAGTTGTCAATTGTCAACGAGCAGAAACTCATCGAGTCCCTGTTTTCGAACCTGGCTTGAAAAATCTTCCAGAGAGTCGAAGCGCCAGGATGCGCAGGTGCGCACTACCCAGTTGGCCTCCAGAGGCGTAATTGCAATGACGGGCACGCCGGCTCGCCAGGCTTCCCACATCTCCAGGGCCGTACCCATGCTGGCCTGGGGCAAATAGGCAATGACCAGGTCCGAGCGGGCGGCCTCTTCGACAATGGCGATCAACGCCGCCTCCACCTTGCCATCCCCGTAGGAAAGGCTATCGGGAAAGGCCGCCCAGGGATCGTAGATCTCTACGCCAGGCACCTGCGCCTTGAAAAGATCGGTCAGGTATGCCCGGTAGTCCTGCGCATGGACGCCGTTTTCGACCAGGGAACCTTGCATGATACCGGAAAGAAAAACTCTCAAGGGCGTTCTCCTCGGATTGCAGTTTCGGCAATCCCCCGTTCAGTCAGCTCTCTTTGGCCTTCAACCCACCAACCAGGTCCACATAGCCCTGCATGGCATCTTCCGACGACATACCCCTGGTTTTGGCCCAGGCGTCGTACTTGAAGCGGCCCTTCATGTCCCGGAAACCGGGCCGTTCGCCTGTGACATCACCTTCCGTTGCCTGCTTGTAGAGCGCGTAAAGTTTCAACAAGGTTTGGTCGGGTGGCCGCTGTTTCAGTGCCTTCGAGTCAACCGTCGCCTGTTCGAATTCCTGTCGAAGTTTCGTCATGAGTTGGCCTCCTTGGGCGCTTTGTCGATCTTTGAGGTAACAACGCATCAGCGATAGGAGTCGAGGCTGAGCGTAGCCACCTCTATTGAAGGATTTGCCGGGTTGGCGTGAAGAACCGGCTGAAGCCTCGACTCCAACTATCAGCCTGTTGTTGGCAATTGACCATTGACCACTGATAATTGACAATTTTTACCTAGCTGACGAGATAGCCTACGATCAATTTTGCCGTGTTTTCCAGCGCATCCCGATGGGTTCGCTCATAGTGGTGAGAGGCGTCCACGCCCGGCCCGATCAGGGCGACGCGCGCTTCTCCACCGCTGAACCAGTAGGCCTCGCCATCAGAGCCGTATCCTGGATAGACATCAGTACGAACCTCTAAGTCCATCTCCTCCGCCAGCTTTTCCAGGTTTCGCCGCATTGCAAGATCGTAGGGACCGCCGGCGTCCTTTGCACAAACAGTGACGGAGTATTCGTCCGACGTCTGCCTGGGAGCAACCACGGCCATATCGATCACCAGGAGCTCGGCCAAATCGTCTGGCAACCCGGCGGAAGCGCCATGTCCAACCTCCTCGTAGTTGCTGATGTGGATCGTGGTCCGCTGGCCGGGCGACTTACCGGCACGATCGATCGCCCGCAGGGCGCCGAAGATGGTGGCAACACCGGCCTTGTCGTCCAGATGCCGGCTGCGAATGAAACCAGCCTCGCTAATTTCCACCCTCGGGTCGAAAGCCACCACGTCACCTACCCGGATACCCAACGCCTCCGTTTCCTCCTTCGAAGCGGTCCGGCCATCGATGCGTATCTCCATGTCGTCGCCAGTATGTGCCGCTTCCCGTTTGTCCTTGGGACAGGCATGAAAGGAGGCGGTTTCAGGCAGAAAGGATCCCCGAATCGCCTGGCCGCTACTGGCAAAGACAGTAGCCCCTTCACCTTCCACGGAGGTCCAGGACCAGCTACCCAGTTGGCTGAGTTTCAAGCGGCCATTGTCCTTGATTGCGCTCACCACAGCGCCCAGGGTGTCCACGTGGGCGGTGACCGCCCGGGGGGCATCGCCGGCCGCGCCTGCCCAGGTGCCAGCCAGGACCCCTTTGCTGTTCAAGCTCATCTCGAAGGGCAGGGGGGCAAAGTGCTCGGCAACGTATGCCATGACCCGGCCCGTATCGCCGGTTGGGCTGGGTATCTCCAGCAGCCCAACCAGGAATGTTACCATTTCGTCGACGTCGATCTTCCAGTTCATATGTCCCTTTCCGATTCAGGTGTTCTCAGGATGCCAGAGCGCCGTCGGTGGACACTACTGATGATGCATCTGGGGTTGAGTGCTCTGTCAGAGGTGGCAACCTGGGTCAATAGCTCACGCAGAGGAGGATGGCTGTTCCCAGGGCCGAATGAAGTCCTCCTGGCCCACGTCCAGCGCATCAGCTACCCGGTTGATGTAGTTGAAATAGCTAACGATCTGGGTCACATCGTGAATGGCTCGATCTTCCAGGCCCACGGCTCGCAAGGCGTAGATGTCATCCTCGGCCATGCTGGCCGGCTGCGATGTCAGTTTTTCGGCAAAGGTGCAGAGCGCCCGATCCGTCCGGTTCAGGTCAGCCTGGCGCCAGCCGGTGGCAATGGCGGAGACATAGGCGTCCGCCTGCTGCTGGTCCAGATCGTAGTCCTTGACGACCTCGGCCCGGAGGTCATGGGCGTGGGACCGGACTCAGTAGACGCAGTGATTGTTAGCTGACACCACCACGGCCAGCATCTCCCGCTGGCTGCGGCTCAACGGCGACGGGCCAAACATCAACGCTCCATAGAAGTCCATCGATGCCTTCAGGGCCCGCGGATTCTGGCTCATGATACTGACAATGTGCCAGATCCGCCCGGCTCGTTTGGCCGCGGCATCATATTGCTTTTTCAACAGACCGGAGGCCTGGGCAGGCCCAATGATCTTGATCCAGGGCATGGGTTCAGTTCCCGCTGGCACCAAAGGGTAGAAAAGCTCGGAAAGTCGTCTCGAACACCTCGTTGGCGTCCAGGTAGTCGCCACTCCAGCCCCCGACAGCGTACACCCGCGACTCCAGGCTGGCCACTCCGGGCGACCGCCATTGGCCATGGAATGGCGTGGGGATCGATGACCATGTATCGGTCAGGCTGTCATAGCGTTCGTTGAAATCGACACCTGTTTCCCAACCGCCACCGATGGCATAAAGATAGTTCTCATTGGACGCCAGACCTAGGCCACCTCTGGGAAAGACAGTTGGCGCACATGCCTGCCAACGGCTTTCCCCGGGGGAAAAGATGCGACAATTGTTTAGCTCCTGCCGGCCATCATAACCGCCGACAACAAAGATTCGATCCCCCAACGAAGCCGCGGCTGAGAAGCCGAAAGCGTGAGGGCTCCCGACACTTTCGGTCCAGCGATCCGCGTGCGCATCGTACACAAACACCCTGTCCACGAAGGAGGATCCATCCCAGCCACCGAAGAGGTACATATTGTCCTGGTGGGTCGCCAGGGCATAGCCGGCAAGTGCAACTGGCAAATCAGCGCGCCGATCCCATCTGTCGGTAGCCGGGTCGTAGATCTCCAGGCCGGACATCACCGCGCCATCAACGCCGACTCCGCCGGGCACGAGGATTTTGCCATTGACAACGGCTGCCTGGACATTCGAGACAGCAGTTGGCTTGGACGCCCTGGGAAGCCATCCGTTGGTTTCGGGATCATACACCTGCAGAACTCCCGTGATCCCGTCGGGACCCTCGCCGGCAATGGCATACAAGCGGCCATCGAGTTCCGCCAGAGCCAGACGGCTCCGGGCATCTGGCAAGGGAGCCAGGGCCGACCAACGGCTGGCATCGTTGCGAACCGCTGCGCCGAATCGAGTCAATCCAGCATCGCTGAGGTCACTCAGCGATGAAGCGGACGGGGTGCGCCCTGGCAAAAAGGCAAGCAGTAAAGCCGCCAGGACCAGCCCGGCGGCCGCCAGGAAATAGACGCGCTGCCAGGCCGGCAAGGGTGGTTCTGCCGATTTCGCCTCAGACACCCTCTCGTCGCTCTCTCCTTCATCCAGCCCCTCTACGGCGATCCAACCCGACTGGATCCCCTTCATAGTGGCTTCAGTGCGGGAAGCAACTTCCAGCTTGGCGAAGATATTTCGCAGATGCACTTTGACGGTGTTAGGGCTAATCACCAGTTCCCTGGCAATCTCCTGATTGGTCATACCGCGTGCAACCAGGCCCAGGATCTCCTGTTCCCTTTTGCTAAGTGGATTCTCGTCAGCGGGCATGACGCAATTGTGCCATATCACGGTATTTTTGAGAAGGCGCCGGACCGGGCAGTGCCGACTGCTGACCACGGACCGCCGACCACTGACCGCAGCTGATTGTACGCTGACCACCGCCTTCTGATCTGCTGCCTTCCGGAATCTGCGGTCTGTCGTCTGCTGTCTGCCGGAAGCGGTCTGCCGTCCGCCGTCTGCGATCTTCTAGCCGCCGTGTCCCTCCATCCCCGCGTCCCCGCTTCTCCGTGTCCTTCGCTCCCTTCGCGCTTCGTGGCCTTCGTGAACCTTCGCGCCTTCGTGGCCTTCGTGAACCTTCGCGCCTTCGTGGTCCAACCCCCCGCGTCCCCGCTTCTCCGTGTCCTTCGCTCCCTTCGCGCCTTCGTGGCCTTCGTGAACCTTCGCGCCTTCGTGGTCCAACCCCCCCCGCGTCCCCGCGTCTCAAG
>JAYELL010000062.1 GCA_034717495.1 Chloroflexota bacterium
GGGGAGGGAGGGACACGGAAGACACGGGGACGCGGGGACGCGGGGACGCGGGAAAGGGGCGACACGGAGACGGGGGGACCAGCATTCCAGGCTATCGGACAGCGAGGCAGGCTGACCAGAGGCCATGGTCATTGGCGCGGGCGTCGCGCTCGGCCTGCTGAAGCAATGGGCGGTAGCGGGTGTTGGGCGGGTAGTGGCGTTCGATGGCGTAACCTTCGGCGAGCAGTGTCTGGTTGAAGAATTCGCCGTCGTCCAGCCAGAGGTAGGCCAGCAGTCGGCCGTAGCGGTCGCGCTCTTCCTGGTCGAGGGCAATCGATATGGTTTCGCCCAGGAGCCGCCTGGTGGTGTAGGTGGAGGTTTCCTCACCAAAACATTCGATCTCCCTTCCAGGATGGACGGTCTCGGGGGTGTCGACGCCGATGAATCGCACGGTTTCGGCGTTGCCGTCATCGAAGCGCACGACGATGGTGTCGCCGTCGATGATGCGGATGACTTTTGCAGAGACACGGAGACGCGGCTTCCAGAAGACGGCAGACGGCGGACGGCAGACCGCGGCCAGAGGAAGGTGGTCGACGGTGTTTCGGTATGGTCGCTCTGGGAACGGATCGGCGCAACCGGGACTTGAATGGATATCTGGACGGTGGCGTCGTTGCCGGTCACGGAGAGGATCTGGACGTCGATGACGGTGCCGGCGACGAGGCTGTGGACGAGCGTGGGGTCTTTCGGTTGGCTGCCTGCGGGCACTTCGGTCGGTGTTGGGCGTGCGGTGGCAGTTGGCTTTGGCGTGTTTGTGGGTCGTGGCGTCGGTGTGGCCAGGGCGCGCTGGTAGTCGAGCTGGGCGATGGCGAGACGGGCCTGGGCAGCTTCGATGGCGGCAAGATCAACCCGGGCAACAGCTGTGGCCTCGGCCTGGGCGATGCGATGGCGCTCGGTGGCTTCCTCGAGGGCCAGGCTCTGGGACAGCATGGCGATCTCCGCGCGCCAGGCGACTTTGTCGTAGGCGGCCTGGCGCTGCTGGAGTTCTCTTTCAGCCAGGTGGAGGCGACCCTCTGCCGCTGCCAGGTTCTCGGGGTCCGGATGGGCTGCCCGGGCTGAGGCGGTGGCGGCAACACGGGCCAACTCCAGGCGCGCTTCCGCCTCGGCCACGGTCAGGGGATCTGGGGTCCAGGGCGGTGTGGGAGACGGTGTTGGGATCGCAGCAGCCGTCGGTGTGGTGCTGGGTGTTCCGGCAGGGGTGGATGTCAGCGGCAGCTGGGCGCGCCAGCCGGCCAGATCGGCTAATAAATCGCCGGGCTTCACCGCATCACCCGCCTTGACCAGGATATCCCTTTCCGGATCGTGGACATGAGAGATGCGCACGTTGACAACAACCGGTGTGACAGTTGGAGTCGGTGTGGGCGAGGGGGAGATGGCCAGCTCGTCCTGGGGGATCAGCCTGCCAGCCACCGTCTGCGCGCCGGGCACCAAGGGCAGCAGGGTGGCAACGAGCAAAACGATACCCAGCAGCAACTCCGCCGTCGAGCCTGGCCGGATGCGAGCGACGTAGAAACGGCTCTGGTGGGGCCAGAGCAGGGGGATGCCCACATGACCGACCAGCATGTCGATCAGAAAATGGGAAGCGTAAGCCACGGCGAAGAGCGGCCAATCGGATCGGAAGACCAGCCATGCCGCTCCGGCCACAAACACCAGGGCCAGCAGCGAGTGGGTCACCTGACGGTGGCCAAAGCGTCGCTCGATGGGCTTGGAGATGAAGGGGAACAAACGCCCCACGATCGAGGCCTGGCTGTCGATGTCGGGAAGCAGCGCTACGACCCCACAGAACACGTAGGCAAGGGGATTCGTCACGCCCAACCAGGTCAACAGAACCAGGCCGGCGACGATGTGAACGAGCGGACCCTGGGCGTTGCGCAGCGACTGTCTCATGAGGGTCGATGCCAACGCGCACAAGGGGCTATAAGGGTGGATTTCGCCTTGTGCGCGCTGGGGTTCATTGCCGTCGCAGGCTGCGGTAGAGGAAGGGGCGGCTGACCATGAGTGCTACCATGATCAGGGCACTGAGCAGGTAGCTGTCGACGTTCCAGCGCCAGATGAAAAGCAGCAGCAGAAGGGGCACCAGGAGCAGGAAAACCAGATTGATGCGTTTGGGGGTCGTCTCCATGTGGCGCAGCTCGGGAAGGGTGCCGCGGCTGGTCTGGCGGCAGAGGGAGACGATGGTGGCGGGATGGCCCTGACTCATGCCGACAATGCGTCGCAGGGTCGCGTCGCGGCCGGGGATGTCGTTGGGCAGATGTTCATCGGCCAGGGCGCGCGCCTGGGCGGTGGAAAGGGGCTCGATGCGCACGATGCGGCAGCGAGCGATGAAGGGATGCACCTTGCGTTCGAGGCTGGGCGTTTCGGGAGGAGGGGCGGCCAGGGCAGCCACCTTGGCGGCGTTGACCAGGGCGTGGACCGAAGGCCGCTCGCGGTTGGAGATGCCATCCAGGTTGTCCAAGAGCAGCGCGGTGGGCTCGGCTCGCACGGCGAGGACGGCCATCTCGCGCAGCTGGACAGCGGTGGCGCGCGGGGGAATGCCTGCGCCGCACTGTTCCATGATGGCCGCCAGCCAGCTCTTGTGGGGCTCCTGCAGATCGACGAAGATGCGCCGCGTGGTGCGTCCGGCAGCGTGATTGTGAAGCTGAAAGGTCTTGCCCGTACCGTCCGCGCCCAGGTAGAGGGTGGCGTTGGCGCGCGCATGAACCTCATCGCGCCCCGACCGGCTGCGGTCGCTGTGCTCGGCCTGCAGCAGGTCCATCAGGCTGTCGGCCGAGACGGGTACGTCTTCCCCAGCAGCTCCAACCGCCAGCTGCTCCAGCACCTGCTCGGGGGTGGTGTATGGCAGGCGACCTGCGATGTGGGGGCGGCCGTCGGGCTGGTAGTGGAAGAAACCGACACCCAGCATGCGCAGCTTGGCGTTGCAGTTCCAGCGCACGGCCGGGGGCAGGCTGTTCTGCTCCCGTTGACAGGAGAGGACCACGACATCAGCCAGGGCGGCGGACTGCTCGGCGATGCGGGTGAGGTGTTGTTTGATCGCCCTGCCGTGATGACGATGCCGGCAGCCGATCTGGACCTCGTCAGCCACCAGGAGGATACGTGGATCCGCGGGCGTTGCTGCGCGCAGGCCGCGATCTGCCAGCGCCTGGAAGCGATCCTCGAGGCCTGTGGCAATCTCCTGGAGCGCTGCTTCCCAGCCGGCCATCTGAGTGGGGCCCAGGTAGGTGACGGCGCGCAGCTTGGCGTAGGGCGCCAACTCGACTCCTTTGCCGTCCAGCAGGAGGACCTGGAGCCAGCTGCGTTGGAGCAGGGCAGCCAGCAGCAGGTGCAGCGAGGTGGATTTTCCGCTTCGTGTCTTGCCGGTAATGAGAAGGCGCATGGTGGTCCTCGGCCATGTGGTGCGCCCAAGGTGTTCCCGCGGGTGACTCTAGCACGGGCGTTCGCTTTCGTCAAGCAGGCGAGTTGCGCGGAACGGATGTTCGGGTACAATGATGTCAAGATGTCAGAATGTCAAAATGACTTTGGAGTCGAAATTCGCAGCGGGAAGGGGAACGACCAGGAGAAGTAAGAAGGAAGGAGTACGAGATGATTGCTGTGATGCTGATGATTTCGGTTGTGTTTGGGATGCAGACGCAGGGGTGCAACTTGCCGCCTGGGGTGTTGTTACCGGCGCCGGACGGGTGTGTGGGAGAGTTTCCGGTGGCGCGGCCGGTTGAGCCGATTCCGCCGGCGTGTATCTCGGGGACCGAGGTGTATCGCTGGATCGAGGCGGGGCAGCCGGTGGTGGAACTGACCGTGTGGGTGGATCATCCTGAGCTATGCGAGCCCGGGCAGTGTGTCGGCGAACTGCGTTTGGCGCGCTACGGCGCTGGTGACTGGGAGTTGTCCGCCATCGATGCGGGGGAGTCGTGCGCCAAGGATGAAGCGCCGCTGGCGTGGGCCACCATGGAAGCGCTGAACCGCTGGTCGGCAGGGTGGGATGTTTACACGGGGAGCTTGCCTGAAGGCTACCTTGAGCTGATGGAGATGCTCGGCGTGTATCGCATGTTTTTCCCGTTCGCTGTGAAGTAAGCGTTGTTGGCGGGAGCGAAACGCAATGATGCCCGGTCAAGGATTGGGGGAAATCTCCCGACCGGGCACCGATATGTATATTCTACCACCACATGAGCGGGGTGTCAAACAGCGTTGGGTCGAACAGACATTTCTGATCGATCCGCTGACGTTCGAGTTATGGCATTTTCACCACCAGGGGAAGCCATATCTGCAGCGGTTCCGGCGTCGCCGTAGGTGTGGCCGTGGGCGTGGTCACCTGGCTTGACCTAACCCACCAGCCGAATCAAATCACCTGAAGTTTAGGCGTGGTCATACCAACCAAATGGGCCATCGTGATGTGAAAGAGCTCTATCGGTCTTGGTCCTTGACGGCGCCGATGAATTTGGGCTAACGAGTCACGTACTGATGAGCTGTCTCGATGGCAGCCTTCACGTTTTCCAATGGTGTGGTGGCGCCCACATTGCAGAGGTAGAGCGCGAATCGGCCACCGTCGCTGCCCTCCTTAACGTAGTGACTTACCCGATCTCGCACTGCGGCCGGGCTGGCCTCGGCCAAAAAAGCCGCACCAACCCCGAGGATCAAGGGCAGGTCGTGGCGTTGCGCATAGCGCTTGTAGAAGGCTGGCCCCAGCCGGTCCACGTCCGGGTCCTGTCCCTGCACCCAGTCCGGATTCGCTAGCCGTTTCAGGTTGAGGATAGCGTCCGGTGCCTTGCTGCAATGCTCACCCGCCCAGTTGGCCACGTAGACACCTGGGCCACACAGCGCCCGCAACCTTTGAATGGGGGGCAGGGCCCAGTCGCGCAGGATATCGGTATTGATAATCGGAAACGACGCCGTGGCGTCGGCACCCGATACCCGCACTGCGGCCGGAAACTGCCGTTGTTGAAAACGAATCCATGGTACCAGAACCTCCTCCGTGACCCGATCGAGAAGGTTGTGGGCGAAATCAGGATCAAGGTAGATGTCAACGAGGAACTGCTCGATGCCGCGCAGGTTTGTGGCCAGCGTGAATGGGGCGCAGAAGGCCAGGGTGGGCTCGATTCCGGTCAGCTCCCTGAATAGCCGGTACATCTCGATCACGTTGGCAAAGCGACCCGCGCTGGCGAAGTCGGGGGTTTTTATCCGGCGCAGATCGGCCCGATCGCGGATCAGTGGTCGCCTGCGATCGATATCTGGCATGCCCGAGCTACCTCGAATCAGCGCCTGACCCAAGGCTTCGGCCTCGATGTTGTAGACATCGAAAGTGATCGAGGCGACATCTAGCCCGATTGCTGCCTGCGCCTGCAAAAGGGCTGGCACCAATAAGGCGGCCCGGTTATAGAAGCAGCTGGCATCAGCGCCGTACCTAGCTACAGCGAAGTCGTGCATTTGCGCGTAGACAGGCACGTGGTCGGCTATCCCCACCATCGCGTCGGCCATCAGACGGGCACCTTGCTGAAAAAAGGCGAATCTCGGCTGGTTCACGGTGAAATGGGGTTCGAGGTCAAGAATCCTCTCGGGATCTTCCGGCTGCTAGCCGGTAGCGCATAGAATCTGGCGTCCCTGCCGAATGGCCGGACAGGGACGCCTTCCGCGTGTGCGCAGGGCGCATTCAGGTCAGCCAGGCACCGCCGAAGAACGCGTCCAGAGGAATTTTGGCCGGTTGTTCGGCTACGATGATATCGATCAGCGCCTCCATCAAAGGCAACGCGCCTGGGGCCAGCAGGCCTTGCCTCGTCAACCCAGGCAGGGCCTGCCCGAGCTGACGGATGACATAGACCGACTCCAGGGTTTCGCCGGCCATGATCTGCAGCGCCTCGTCGATGCTGTGGCCTAGGCCTAGGAGTCTGCCCAAGCGCACGGTACGGCCACCCATCGAGGTGACATACAGATCGCCGGCTCCGGGTAGCCCAGCCGCGAACTGCCGGGATCCGCCCACCAGGTTCAGCAGTTGCTCGATTTCCGTGCATGCCTGGCCGAAAGTCGCCGCAGCCAGGTTGAACATGTGGGCACCGGTCTCATCCACACCACCCGCTTTTTCCAGGATACCCTGGGCCATGCCGACGGCCAGCGTGTAAGCGTTCTTCAAGGCCGCGCAGTATTCTATGCCGACCAGGTCAGCGGTGGGAAAGATGTGATAGTAGGTAGTGTGGAATATGGCTGCCAGCTTGCAAGCTGCGTCGAAATCGCGACAACCAAAGGTGACACAGCTAGGGCGCCGGCCCGCCAGTTCTCCGGCGATACACGGCCCACCCACCGCGGCGATGGCGACACGATCACGCACGTTTTCAGGCAGTGTGTTGCGCAGCACGTCCGGCAGGATAATCAGGTCGCCGGAAGGTGTGGCCTCCAAGCCCTTGGTAATGGCGATGATCATCTGCCCCGGCCTGACGTGGGGACCGATCGCGTCCCCGATCCAGTGTGCTCCGAGGGAGTTGACGCCACTGACGATGACGTCAACTCCCTCCAGGGCCTCGCCAATCTCTTCCACGAAGAAGGGACGGACGCTCGCCGGCAGTTGCCGATTCAACCGGGGATGGATCCGCCGACTACGGCAACTGGTGATGATGTCTCGATCCAGGTGCGTGCCAACGAGCCGGACATTGTGTCCATTATCAGACAGGGGATAGGCGGTCGCCGTGCCCATGAGCCCGGCACCCACGATTGCCACGGTAGTCATACTTGCATCCTCGAGATTGGTCGCTAGGGTTTCATTTCCTGCATCAGCACCTCGACCTCAGCAGCAGTCTCATCGGCCACCGTCTGAACTTCTTCCTGGCCGACGAAGATGCGCTCCCAGAGCACGTCCAGCGTGCGTTCGGTCTTTGGGTGCAGCTTGATGCAAGGGAATCCGCTGGCATATTGCATCTGTTCCACCGCCACCTTGAAGTTGGGGCGTTCCTGGAAGTAGGCCTGTAGGGCAGGGTCATTTATGGCCGAGAGGCGCAGCGGCATGTAGCCGGTTGCTTTGGCCCAAGCGGCGGTCTGCGGAGTGTCGGTCAGCCACTTGAGGAAGGTCCAGGCTGCTACCTGCTTGTCTTCCGGCGCCTTGGCTGGGATTACCAGGCCGTTGCCGCCGGTCGGCGCCTTGCGCACGTCGCTAGGGCCGGCTGCCAGCATGCCCACCCCTACCTCAAAGGGAGAGTTGGCCTCAATGTTGCCCATCCAGCCGGTGGTGATGTACATCATACCCACTTTGCCACTGATGAAGTCGGCCTGCAGTTGCTCCCAGGTAGTCAGTCCCTGTCCAGCATAGATCTTGGCGGCGCCGTCGGAGTTGACCAGGTCGTACCACCACTGCAGGGCCGCAACCGCCTCTGCTTCGTTGAAGGTGGGCGCGCAGGCGGGATCCGCTCTGGAAACATCTGCGCCGATATTCTCCACCGCTTCTTGGAAGTACCACCAAGGGTTGCCGATCTGGATACCGAAGCCGATCTGGGAGCCATCTTCCTTGGTTACGGCGATAGCGGCCTCGCGAAGGGCGTCCCAGTTTTCCGGGGCCTTGCTGCTGTCCAGGCCTGCCTCCTCGAACATAGTCTTGTTGTAGTAGAATACCGGCATAGAGCGGGCCTGGGGCAAACTGTAAAGCTTACCGTTGATCCGGCTCTCGTTCAGCAAGGCCTCGGCGAAGTCACTTTGATCGATGCCGTCGGGGCCGTTGGCGAAGTCGTCCAGCGGCAGTAAGGCTTCAGCGTTGGCAAAGCCGGGGATTCGGGAGATTTCCAACATCACCAGGTCGGGTACCAGGTCGGCAGCCAGGGCGGTCAGAAACTTCTGTTCTGTGTCGCTGTAGGCGCCCTGGAACTCGTATTTGACCTGTACTTCATTTTGGGAGGCGTTGAACTCGGTGACCATATCCTCCAGAATCTTGCCGTTATTGCCGCCTAAGGCGGCCCAGAAAACGACTTCCACCGGTTCCTCAGTTTGTTCGGCGGCCGGTGCAGCTTCAGGCGCCGAGACAGGCTCTGCAGGCGGGGGAGCCTGCGGAACGGCAGGTGCCACGCAGGCGGTCAATACCAGGGCCAAGGCCATGAAGATGGCCAGCACACTGGTCCAGCGATAGGTGTGTGTTTTGGTAGACATGGGATCTCCTTCGATTGTTGTGAATTGGGTTGGAACCGACCGATATATGAAATCCTACCTGTAGCCGATCTGGCTGCACAGCGCGCGGCTACCGGCAGGACTTGGGTCACATTTTGACGCCAGAAGCAATGACGCCTTGCACGAAATAGCGTTGAAAGATCAAGAAAAGCACGATGATGGGGGCAATGACGAATACAGCGGCGGCCATCACAACATTCCACTCGATACTGCCTTCAGTGGTACGTAGGAAAACCAGCCCCACCGGCAGCGTACGCATCTCGGTAGAGTTGGTCATGATCAGTGGCCAGAAGTAGTCGTTCCAACGCCAAGTGAAGGTCAGCAGAGCAAAACTTACGTAGGCAGGCTTGGATACGGGCACCAACACGTTCCAGATAATGCGCAGGTGGCCGGCACCGTCAATCCGGGCTGCATCCACCAGATCCTCCGGCACGCTGAGATAACTTTGACGGATCAGAAAGACGCCAAAGGCATTGACCAGGAAGGGCACGGTTAGTGCCATGTAGGTGTCGATCCAGCCCAGGTGTTTGAATATCACGAACGTAGGCACGATGAGAACTTGAGTGGGCACCATCATCGTGGCAAGAAATGCCAGGAAAATCAGGTCGCGGCCGGGGAATTGCAGGCGGGCGAACACGTAGGCGGCCAGCGATCCAAGAATGAGCTGGCTAACGAGAATGATGGTGGTAACGAATAGGCTGTTGAAGGCGTAACGGTCAAATGGCGCATCATTCCAAGCCGTGACATAGTTCTGCCACATGAATTGGCTGGGAATCCATTTGGGTGGATACGCATACACTTCATGCAGCGGCTTTAGCGAGGTCGACACCGTCCAGAACACCGGAACTATCGCGATCACCACTGCAACCATGACCACGGTATGCAGGAGCAGACTATGATGCCAACGACCGTGAAGGACTCGTTGGGTCATGCTGCGTCGGTTCATTCGCGCGCTCATGATTCACTCCAGATAGCCGCGCTCGCGCAGGAAGGGGAGTGCCAGGCCGGGATAATCGCCGGTGATGCTGTCTACCTGCCATGCGAGCAGCTGTTTCAAGGATTCGACGGTGTTGCCAAGCCAACCGGTGACGTGGATGTCCTGTGCCTGTGCTTGCCGGACGGCCTCTGGGCAGCTGGTCAACAGTGGGATGCAGACATTCCTGCATTCCAGCTCGAGAGCGGCCTGTAGATGTTCCGGGCGATCGAAGCGAGCAATGAAGCCCCGGCGGATGTAAGGGGCTTGGTCGCGCAGATGGCGAAGTGCCCTGCTATCAAACGAAGTTACCACTACCCGCTGTAACAAGTCGAACTCCTCAATGACGGTGATTACCTGACGGCAGAGCAGATCGAGAGGTTGGCTGCCATCGGTCTTGATCTCGATCTGGAACGCCGGTAGATCGGCGTGGTCTTCCAGCACTTGGGTGAGCGTAGGTATTAGCGCGGGGCCGGTCCAGCCAGGCCATTGCTTGAAGGCGGACAGTCGGGCGAGCTCCGTCGCCCTGTGCTGACTGACTGTGATCGCACGGCCCGTCGTGCGGCAAAGATCCTCATCGTGGATCACCATGGGTACACCATCGACCGACAGGCGAACGTCCAGCTCGAAGGCCTGCACGCCAAGCTGGCGTGCATGGTGGAAACCATCCAGGGTATTCTCGGGGGCCTCACCGGCAGCACCACGGTGCCCGTAGAAGAGTCCACACATAATCCGCTCATCCATAGACCACCCAGCGTCTAGAAAGACTCAGTTGCAGGGATGTCAAACCCACGACGATCAGGAACAGCACAACGGCGATGGCGGAAGCATAGCCTGCCTCGAAGTATTGGAAGGCATTTTGATAGAGATAGAGGACCAGCATATTGGTCGAGTTCACGGGTCCGCCCTGGGTCATCACGAACACTGTCTCGAAATTCTGAAACATGGTGATGAACGAGGTAACAGTGATGAAGAAGGTGGTGGGTGAGAGCAGTGGTAGGGTTATGTGGCGAAACAACGCCCATTCACCGGCGCCGTCGATGCGGGCCGCCTCAGTCACGTCACTGGAAATGCTCTGCAGGCCTCCCAGGAAGATCAGCATGTCGTAGCCCACAAACCGCCACACGGTCATGATGATGATCGCGGGCAGTGCCCACTTGACCGAGGCCAACCACCCAGGCCCTTTGATGCCTACCATTCGCAGCAGTTCATTGATCAGGCCATATTGGGGGTCCAAAATCCACAGCCAGACCAACGCCATGGCCGCCGCGCTGGTGACGTAGGGCAGAAAGATACCGGCCCGGTAAAAGGCCCGGCCGCGCAGGTTACGATCGAGGATGATGGCCAACGCCAGCCCGATGGCCATAGAAGCCAGTACAACCGTTACCGAGAAGATGGTTGTATTCTTGAGCACTTTCCAGAACAGCGGGTCGTCGAGCAGGCGTCGATAGTTGCCAAGGGCCGTGAACTGGCGGTTCGGGGAGATCATATCCCACTTCGTAAGGCTGAGATAGCCGGAAAAGGCCAGGGGGAAGAAGACGAATACGGCAAACACCAGGAGTGATGGCGCCAGGTAACTCAGGGCAACCAGGAGGTGCCCTGGACGTTTTCGATGGTTTTTCCCCGAACTGGCGGGGGAAGGCCGCATGGTGCTGACGGATTTGGAGGTCATCGGCGTGATTTGCAGGCCTGGGTCATATAGCTTTCGGGCTGGTTAGCAGCGCGCGGGCTACCTGTTCGTCGGTGATCAACACGTTGGCATAGCCGCCGCGCAGGGCGCCAAGGATTGCAGGCACCTTGTGCAGTCCTCCGGCAATGGCGATGGCCAGTTCGCGGGTGCGCAAGGTGTCGAGGTCGATAGCTAGGGTGCGCCCATCGAGCTCGGGTGCACAGAGTTGGCCATTGCCGTCGAAGAAACGGCCGCAAATATCGCCGGCAGCGCCTAAAGCCTGCAACTGGCGCAGCATGGCGTCATCCAGATAGCCGGCCTTGTAGAGCGACGACTGTTCTGACACATCGCCTACGCCGATCAGTGCGATATTGGCCCGGCTGGCCAGGTCCAGCGCTGCGGCAATGCGCGAGTCGCCGAGCAGACTTTCCTTGATCTCCGCCCGATCCACCATCATCGGCGCCACCAGGGGCACTCCCCGGCCGCCGAAGGCCCTGGCGATGCGGTCTATGATGTACTCGGCCCGGGTGGAGTAGGTGGTGCGATCCATGCTGCCGTTCATCTGCACCACCGTGACCCTGCGCGGTTCGGTGGGCTGCAGGCGCTCGGCGCATTCCAGAACCGTGCTGCTCCAGGATACGGCGATGACCTGATCGGGGCCCACGCGGCGCCGGAGAAACTCAGCACAGGCCTGGCCCAGGGCTTCCTTGAGTGCTTCCTCGGTATCGGCCGCCGGGCTGATCACGATCACCTCAGCCAAGTTGAATGTTTGCTCGATCTGGTTTTCAAGCTCGGTGACGTACAGCAGTGGGGAGCGGATGTGGATCTCAACGATGCCTTGCGCGCATGCGGCTTCCAATCGTCTTCCGATCGTCTGCCGCGACAGTCCCAGCCGCTGGGCGATCTGCGCTTGCGTCAGGCCATTGTTGTAATAGAGGGTGGCGATCTTCGTCAACAGGCGGGAGTCATTATCCACGTTGGTCCATCTCGATCACTTCTGAGCATTTGCTCACGCTCTTAGCATATGTTGCACAAGCATTATAGCATGGCCTCATGAGCCTGTCAACAGCCAGCTGAGCAGGTGCATGGGGCAAAGAAAGATGTTATGCGTGATGAACGACCGATCTGTTCCGGCGATCTGAGAGCCACGCCAGGGACCTGTGAACGTCAAGGGCCATTCTCTTTCCAAAGAGGGGTCGATAATGACCCCGAACCGTGATAAGACTTCATCCGAAACCGTCGAGCTCGCGCTGAGTCTGCCAGGGGTTCATCCAAAGGATCCGAATGACCAGTTGGGGAAAATGTGAAGTTCTAGGGCGGGTTTTTGACGTTCGCGACGACGCCCAGCAGGGCATCCCCAAAATCCCTGCTGGGCGTAAATCGTGACAGTGTGT
>JAYELL010000063.1 GCA_034717495.1 Chloroflexota bacterium
TGAAATAGGCACGCCCAAAGATTATACGGACGATCTTTACCTGGTCTATTTTGAGGTTGGCGAGTATCAGGAGAGAGCAAAGGCAATTCTGGAGAGTTATCTTGGCGAAGATCGAAAAGTAAGTATTCGAACACTTGCGCATGGGTATATCGTCGAAATCGCCTTGCAAAGCACACCGGATATTGTCAAAAGGCTTGTCGACGAAAATATCGCCGTTTATCAGGTCAACCGATTGGCAAAAAGTGACGGACGCTGGTAGACACACATCTTGAACATGGAAGAGACTATCACTCAAATCGGAAGGGGAAATTTGAAGACAACCATCATATCATTCGCTGTTCTTGTTTTGCTGTTGGCGCTGGCTGCCTGCGACGCCCAGGTTCCGACGCCTGCGCCGGAACCCACTACAGAAATCTCAGAGGCCGGGGAGGGCAGCGCTCCATCCTCCGAGGACCTCTACGCCGTCACCCAATCGCCGTGCGACGTGCCCCCGGGCGGGGATGAAATCGAAGGGGAGACCATCATCTGCGGGACGGTCAGCGTGCCGGAGAATTACGACGACCCCGACGGCAATCGCATACCACTGTCATACGCTCTGCTCAAGGCCAGCGGCGACTCGCCCGCGCCCGATCCGGTCATCTTCCTGCACGGCGGGCCGGGGTCCGGTGAACTGCTGACCCTGGCGACTTTCGTCGAAGATTTCGCCACCGTGCGTCAGGACCGGGATGTGCTTGTCTTTGATCAACGGGGCGCCGGTTTCTCGAACGCCCCGCTCGATTGCGCCATGGATTTGATTGAGCGGGAAGAAGAGATCGCCGACGCTGTGGCCCAGGCCTCGCCCGAGGATGCTGACAAGCTGAGGCAGGCGAAAATTCTGGAAATATGCGCGCAAGCTGCACAGGAGCGAGGCGTAGACCTCTCCCAGTACAACACCATCAACAACGCCCGTGACGTGCAATCCGTAGTCACCGCGCTGGGATACGAAGACTTCAACCTCTACGGCCATTCGTATGGCACAAAACTGGCGCTTGAGACCATGCGGCAACAGCCGGCGGGGCTGCGCAGCGTAGTCGTTGATTCGGTGGCGCCGCCCGACATAGAGCTCTATGCACGCTCCCGTGAACCCGCGCTCGAGGCCGCCCAGGCGCTCTTCGCCGCTTGCGCCGCTGGCGATGCCTGCAACGCCGCCTATCCCGATCTGGAGGCGCGCTTCAACCTCTTGATGGCGCAGCTTGAGCAAGCACCCATTGTCGTGAATGAAGAACAATCCATCACGCCGGCGGAGGTGATTGCGCTTTTCAATTTGCGCAATAGCCGTTATAACGGACCCGGCATCTCTGCCCACCTTCCCCGCATGATCGCCGAGCTTGAGCAGGGCGTGACCGACACCTATGATGGGCTGATGGATGGTTCGCTCTTGCCGCCCTCGCCCTTCGATGACGAAGAGTTCGTCCTCGATGAGGAAGAGAGCCCGCCGGAGCTGACGCTTGCTGAAACCTTCAACTTTGCGGCAAATTCAACCGAATCTCTGCAGGCCGATCCAGAAGCCAAGCGCGTCTATTTTGCATTGCCGCAGCAGCCAGCGACCCAGGCGATCTTGCTCGATTTCATCGACCAATACATCCCCGCCGCCGACAGCGCCGCGCTTCTGGAAACCGCCCAGGCCATGAGCAACGACGATGTCGCCGAACTCTACACCTTGATCCGCAAATTCGCCGCATATCAGCCCAACCCGGTCATGGCGACGATCATCGTTCCCTTGCACCTCTTTGTCTGCAACGAATCCATCCCCTTCAACACCATGGAGGGGGCCAAGGCGTATATCGAATCGGCGCCGATCCCGGCCATGACCCAGGGTGCGCTGGCCAACGCGGCCAACAGCATCGAGTTGTGCGACGGCATGCCCACGGGAACGGTCGACGACTCCTTCCATGACCCTGTTGCCAGCGACGTCCCCACCCTGGTGATGGTCGGGCTGAACGACACCCAGACCGCGGCAAGTTGGGGGAGCGTGGCGCTGGAAACCCTCTCCAACGGAACGCTGGCGACCTTCCCGGAGAGCGGACACGGCGTCTACCAGTTTTCACAGTGCGCCAGAGAGATGGGCGCGGCCTTCTTCAACCAGCCGGACGCAGCGCTCGATACCGCCTGTATCGAGGAGTTGAAGCCGGAATTTGCGCTGCCGTAGAGGTATCTCCTCGATATTCCGGGGCGCAGACCAGCCCCGGCGCATACAACCCGGACCCAACTGGCTGGCCATCGCCAACATCTTCTATCCGACCCAGGACACAGCCCTCTCCCTGACTATCTCGGTCATCGACACCACCAGCGCGCGCCTGCCGGCAGACCTGGCCGGCAAGCCCTTCGATGACCCGGAAGTCATCCAGCGCTTCAACGGGCTGCTGGATTTTGTAGCTACCCAGACGCCTGACCTGACATTGGCCACCCTCTCCATCGGCAATGAAGTGGACGGCTACCTGAACGGCAAGCAGTGGGCGCAATACCAGGAATTCTTCCGGGCCACATCGGCCCACGCCCGCCAACTCTGGCCCGATGTCCCCGTGGGCGCCAAAGCCATGTTTGATGGGCTGACCGGCGACGCGCAGGAGCCGTTGATGGCCCTCAACCAGCACAGCGATGCGATCTTCGTCACCTACTACCCGCTCGACCGCGACTTCACCGTCAAAGAACCGGACATAGTGCTGGCTGACTTTGACGCCATCAGCCAACTCTATCCCGACCGTTCCATCTACTTCCTCGAACTGGGTTACCCATCGGGCGAGGACAACGACTCATCCCAGGCCATGCAGGCTGAATTCGTGCGTCAGACCTTCCAGGCGTGGGATGCCCACCAGGATCAGGTCAAATTGATCTCCTTCACATGGCTGACCGACATCGATCCCGCCGCGGTGAAGGGGTATGAGCGCTATCATGGGATCTCAGGCAAGGGCTTTGCGTCCTATTTGGGCACATTGGGTCTGCGTACGTACAATGGTGAGGACAAGGACGCGTTCCGGGCCTTGAACGACGAGACTAAACGACGAGGATGGACTAATGAACCATAGTAAACGACTGAAAATCGCAACTACCGTGACGGGGGTGGCAATCACACTTTTGTTCCTGTTCACCGCCTGCGCAGCTCCAGTTCCTGACCCGCCAGAAGCGACCAAAACGCCGGTGGCAACACCAAGCAAGGAAACATCTGCCGCGACGCCAGATTCAACAGCCAATGCGCCAACGCTGCTCGACCGCCCCTGCGATCTCTTCATCCCCGCGGGCGAGGTCGAAGGCGAGACCATCCAGTGCGGCTACGTGATCGTTCCCGCAGTTCTGGATCAGGCGGAGAGCCAGCCGGTCAAACTGGCCTATGTCATCCTAAAGGCCACCAGGGACAAACCGCTGGACGACCCCATCATTCACATCGCCGGCGGCCCGGGCATCGCCTCCACCAGCCGGGATGTCGTGTTGGAACTCGCCCGCCGCTATGCCTCCATGCGCGAGACGCGCGACATCATCCTCTACGATCAACGGGGCATGGGCAGAAGCCAGCCTTACTTCGATTGTTACCAGTTCCTGGACGATTCGACGGACTTCAGCGCGCTGGATGACGAGTCAAAACTGACCGCCGCCTGCCAGGAAGCCATGGACGCCCAGGGCTATCCGCCGGAAGCCTTCAGCACGGTCGTTTCCGCCGCCGATCTCAACGAGCTGATGGCGGCTCTGGGTTATCCCGAATACAATCTTTATGGCATCTCCTACGGCACGCGCCTACTTATGGCCCTCATGCACTACTTCCCGGATCAGGCGCCGGTGCGCGCCATCGTCCTGGATTCGGTGGACACCCTGCCTGAAAACATCGGTACGGAACTGACTGCGGCCGGGCAACTGCTGCAACAGGACATGTTTGAATCTGTCTTTGCCGCCTGCGCCGAGGACGAAGCCTGCGCCACTGCCTATCCCGACCTGCGCGCCCAGTTCGATGCCCTGACCGAACAACTGGACCGGACCCCCATCCAGCTTGACGAGAACACCAACGTGGATGGCGACACCATCTATCGCTACACCTTCCCCTACAACAGCGCATTCCAGAATATCCCCTACCAGCCAAGGATGATTGCAGAGCTGAGCCAGGGCGTGACCACCACCCTGAGTATGATCGCCAACGGTGAAATCCCCGCGCCGGCCACCCGAACGGCCGCCTTGCCCCCGGAGCCGGAGGCGGTGGGGGATCTGCTGGACCTCTATTTGGAATGTCCCTCCCTGGAGTCAACGGAAGACGAGACAGGCAGCGAGATCGATCCGCTGGTGGGGTATTGGGATGCGGACGAAGGCGCCCTGGCGGCCCTTTTCACCAACGTCTGCCCGGAGGACATCGCCACCCAATTGACCGCCGCCGCCAGCGACACGCCCGGATTCTTCAACTATATCATCCAGCGCTTCGCCCCCGACCCGACGGTCGGCGTCAATCCCAACATCAACGGCAAACTCCTCTGCACCGAGCAATATCCCTTCCGGGAACCGTTCGGGGAGATGAAAGAAGAGATGGCGGTGGGTGGCATGCCCGCCTTCTTCATCGAAGAAACTATTGCCAACCTGACTCAGAATGTGGCCGGATGCGATGCCTGGCGGGACGCCATGACCGAGCCCACGCCCGACGAATATGGCTCCTACCCGACCTTGGTGCTCTCCGGTCAGTTCGACAACCTGACGCCGCCGGCCTGGAGCGAAACCGCCGCCGCCCTGCTGCCTAATGCCCAACTGCTCACCATCCCCAACGCCTGGCACAGCATCATGGGCAACAACGGCCCCTGTCCCACGGACATCACGCTTCAGTTTTTGGCGAATCCTGGCGAAGTTGTGGACGCCAGTTGTACGGAAGGGATGCAGGTGGTCTTTCTCCCACCAGCTGACGAAAAGACCGCTAGTTCCGATGAAATCACAGGAACCCCGGGCGCGCCCGCTATAGGCGATCCCTTATACCCGACCCTGGGCAATGGCGGCTATGATATCCAGCACTACGATATCGCCCTGGACGCCGACCCGGCCCGCAACGTCATCAGCGGCACGGTCACCATCGACGCCATCGCCACCCAGGATCTGAGCGCCTTCAACCTGGACCTCGCCGGCCTGACCGTGGACCAGGTGACGGTCGATTCCAACCAGGCCCCATTCAGCCGCGACGGCAACGAACTGACCATCACCCCCGCACAGGCGCTGGCCAACGGAGCAGCGTTCAGTGCCCAGGTGCGCTACCACGGTGAGCCGGAGTTAATCGACGATCCCAGCGCGCCGATTGCGCTCGGCTGGCAAGCGCAGGACGGGGGCAGCTTTGTCGTTTCTGAACCATCCGGGGCCATGAACTGGTATCCCGGCAACAACCATCCCGCGGACAAGGCCACCTACACCTTCCGCATCACCGTCCCCGACACCTATGAAGTGGCGGCCAACGGAATCCTCAGCCAGACGTTGCCCGCTGATGGCCATGTGACCTACGTGTGGGCGGTGGATCAGCCCATGGCCAGCTATCTTGCCACGGTGCAGATCAACGATTACGACATGGTCGCTACCACCACCGGCAGCGGTGTGGCCATCCGCAACTACTTCCTGAATGATACGCCTGCTGACGTCCGGACCGCTTTCGACGATACCGGGGCCATGCTGGACTACGTGGCCGATCTCATCGCTCCCTATCCCTTCGACGCCTACGGCATGGTGCTGCTGCGGGAACCGACCCGTTGGGCCCTGGAAACCCAAACCCTCTCCACCTACGGCGAGGGCGGCGCATCCGATCCGACGACCGTTATGCACGAACTGGTCCACTCCTGGTTCGGCAACAGCGTTTCCCCGGCCACCTGGCAGGATGTCTGGCTGAATGAAGGTTTCGCCAAGTATTTCGAGAGTTTGTGGCTGGATCATATCGGTGAGGCGCCCATAGACGATAGCATGGATGAACTCTACCAGATCATTTCGGGTCAGCAGACTGGACCGCCAGCGCTACCCGCACAGACGGAGTTGTTCGGTTTGAGCACCTATTACCGGGGCGCTTACTCGCTCCACGCCCTACGCCGGACGGTTGGCGATGACATTTTCTTCGACATCTTACGTGAGTATTACCAACGCTACCAGGGTGGCAGCGCCAGCACCGCCGACTTCGTAGCCGTGGCCAGGGAACTGGGCGGGGAAGAGGCGGAGAGCGTTCTTCATGATTGGCTGTACGGCGAGCGCGTGCCCCAAGAGACCGGCGGCTAAGTCCACATGAGTCGACCAACATGATTAGCAGACAAAGCCAACTTGTTATTGCTGCCGGCTTTTTCATCGTCTGGGTCGGAATCCTGTATGCCGGAGCGGACCATCCACCTCCGTTCGGATTCCTCTGGCTCGTGCTGCTTTGCTTGCTTGCCGCCGGGATCGTGTATCTGCGTGTACCAACCTACGCAAACTGGTCGGCGACCGGTCGCAGATTCCGTTTGTTGCGCGTTTTTCTGGATGGCATCGTGGCGGGTCTACTCTTTGCATTGGTCCCGCTCCTTTTCAATCGCGGCGGGGAGCCAGACGCCCAGCCCACGTGGGTTGACCACATGATCTGGTTCGCAGTCCTGGCGGGCGTAGGCGCGGCCAACGCCATGCTCATCTACTTCTTTAGTTTTGTGTCCAACCGGCTTGCCGAAAAGACCCAATAATCGATTACATTAACTACGGAGTCTATTTTGAAACGACAATTGATTTGGATAATCCCCATCGTCATCTTGCTGCTGGTTGTGGCAGGTTATTACGGGATTCGCCTTTACCGCGAATTAACTGCGTCCGTTCAGGTCGAAGTCGGGCAAGGACCGGTCGCAGAGGAATCCTTGAACTTAACGCCGCCTCCAGTGGCCGAAGAATCATGGGTGGCGCTGCGGCTGAAGGCAGTTGGCCTGAACAAGAAGCCTGTGCTGGGCGACACGGCCATCAGTGGCCATTTGCAACGGTTGGAGGCTGGCGAAGTTAGTGAAGAAACGCTCCTGCAGTACGCCGATGACCTAGAGCATCTCAACCAGTTTACTGCCGAACAGGGCGCTCGTATCCCCACCGACTTCTGGGACGTGCAGACAGAGGAGATGGAGGCAAACAGTTGGGACGAGTACAGCATCGTCCAGCAGATCTCCATCCCCGAAGCGGAACCGTATTTGCTGTTGCTGGCCCAGGGCTATGGACGTTTTTTGCAATTCAAGGCTGCAGAAGTGTCGGGCGAGGATACGGCCCTGGACGCGGCCCTGGATATGTTCGCCTTCGTGGATGAATACCATAACAAGGTGATGCCCCCATCCGCCTCGCCAGATGATCCGGCGGAGATAAAAGGGCGGGCGAGCGCAATGTTGATGGTGTGGCAAAGCCTGGTAGCCGGCAGCACGCGCACCAACCCGATCACCGGCGAGCCCATGTTCTCGCACAGCATCTTCGCCCGCGATAACGTGGGAACCATGCACCAGTACGATGTGGGTCAGGCCATGTCCATCGCCGACGTGTGGGGTGTGACCGGCTTCGCTGCCCATTTTGTCGGTATTCCGGAGAACAACAACCAGGTGGAGCACATGTCCATCAGCAAGGTTTTGCAAATCGTGCTGAATGAGCCGGTAGCGGTGCTGGACGGCATCGAGGAAGAGAAGCTGCTGCTCGGGCACGCCGATCAGGCGGAGGCTGAGGCGGATATGGCCCTGAACAACGCCATCCACAAGGAGTTTGTCCCCTTGTTTGTCGATGACTGGCAGCAGGCCGTCGAGCGCCTGCGCTGCGTGCTGAAAGATGAGTGTTAGCCGAAGCAACCGCTGCTACAACGAAACCGGCACGGGAAGCAACCACACGTGAGCAAAACACGAAGGCCCGTTAAGCGGCCGTCAGCCGAAACCTACATCTTCATCTCCCTGGCCACCTTCGGCCTGACGGTGGCTGCAACCCGCATATTCCTGCAACTGGCCGGGTTTCCACAGTTGGGCAACTCCATCCTGCACATCGCCCATGCGATTTGGGGTGGTTTGCTCTTGTTTGCAGCCGTGTTAGCCACGCTGATAATGGCCAATCGTTGGGCGTTTACCCTGAGTGCCGTTCTTAGCGGAGTCGGCGTCGGGCTTTTCATCGATGAAGTGGGTAAATTCATCACCCAGAAGAACGACTACTTCTTCCCGCCGGCAGCACCCCTCATCTACTCCCTTTTCCTGTTGATGGTGCTGTTGTTCCTGATGCTTCGCCGTTCTCGCCGGCCAGGCCCCCGCGCCAGCATGTACCGCGCCCTCTTGGGAATGCAGGAAGTGCTGGACAACAACCGGGACTCCCAGGAACGAGATCGTTTGCTGGCCGAATTGACACACGGCCGTACCGCCCCAGAACCCCACATCGTATTTTTGGCCGAACAACTGACCGCCTACCTGCAGGACGAGTCTATCCCGCTCGCCAGTTATCGCCCCGGGATTTGGGAGCGATTCAATCGGCAGGTGCGCGCCATTGGCGAGACGTTGGGACGCAAGAACCACCGACATCTCATTGTGGGAATAACGGCCATCGTGGGTATCAACGCGCTCATGATGGTTGCGCTGCTCGTATGGGCCTGGCTTTCGCCATCCCAGTCCAGGATTATCCTCTCTGGCTTGCTGCTGGCCGAGACAGAACTCACCACCCAGAATCTCACCTGACTGCTCGTGCGTCTGGTTCTGCAACTGAGCGTCGGCTTACTCTATCTTCTGGCCTTGCTGCGCTTCTGGCAGGGACGGGAGAGAGCTGCCGTGGATACAGCCATCTTCGCAGCCCTGTTGTCGTTGACGACCCTGCATTTGATCAATTTCTATTTGAATCAATTTGGCTCGTTGCCGGCCCTGTTCATCAACTTCGCCCTGCTGCTCTTGATGCTGGCCTACCGCTCCTGATACCTGACGGAGGGCGAAGCGACGACCACCAGCTGAGAAGGCCATCAGAAAACGGCCGTTATCATGGCAGCCACAATCAACACCAAATGTCACGAAGTCCCGGAGGGGAGAGGAAGATGTCGGAATGCCAGAATGTCGGAATGTCATCATTCCGCATCTTGACACAAAGTCCCGCAGCGAAGCGAAGTGGATATTGGCATATTGACATTAAACCCTCCCCGCGTCCCCGCGCCTTCGCGTCCTCCGCTCCCTTCGCGCTTCGCGTCCTTTGTGACCCTTCGCGCCTTCGTGGTCCAAACCCTCCCCGCGTCCCCGCGCCTTCGCGTCCTCCGCATCCTTCGCGCTTCGCGCCCTTTGTGACCCTTCGCGCCTTCGTGGTCCAAACCCTTCGCGCCTTCGTGGTCCAAACCCTTCGCGCCTTCGTGGTCCAAACCCTTCGCGCCTTCGTGGTCCAAATCCTCCCCGCCTTCGTGGTCCAAACCCTCCCCGCGTCCCCGTGTCCTCCCTATCCTTCGCGCCTTCGTAGTCCAAACCCCTTCCGATTCCCTATCACAATCGTTCCGACGGCCTGAACCGCGTCCCTGTCATCCTCAAGGCTCGTTAGTTCATCCATCACCTGCTGCCACCACGTCAGGGCTCGCGGCTCCCGCGGTCCGTCCAGTTCCGCCTCGAACAGATCAGCCCCGGCTCGAACCGCCCGCACGAAATCAAGGTATTCTTCCAGAAATTGATCGCGATAGGCAGGATCGCAGCCCTCGCTATCGAAGTGAAATCGAATTCCTTTCTCCTGCGAAAGACTCATCACAAGCATCTGCCGGTCCGGCCCTTGCAGGGGAAAAATGACCAACTCCTGTGGATAACTCATACGGTCGATTTCGTTACCGATCCCGCCCGCCGCTCTGAGCATCCGGGCGACCAACCACGTCTCCACGCCGTCGGCAGCATGATAGATCTGATCCCAAAGTTGCAGGCACCCGCTTTCGGCAAGGCTTGTCCCAGGATCAGTCATCCAGCCCATGGCATAGTTTCCCACCGGCGCCGACTCCACCGGATGGAGGGTGTCCACAAAGGCCTGCACTCGGCCGTAGAGTTCGATGGCCGCTGCCTCGCGATCATCCGCCGGTTCCGGATCTTCGATTCCCAACGCGTGTTTTAATCTTTTTAGAAGCATCAAAGAAGAACCAATACCACAGTAATTTACCAGCCTACCAATACACCTACCCGCCCGGCGGCACCGACACCGCGGCTACCTGCTTCCAGACATCCTCCTCCAACCTGTAAACCGCCATGAAACGAGCAGTGTAGTCGAACGACTCCCCCGCGTTCTGCCCCTTGCCGCGCCAACGTCCTGTCAATATAGCCACATCCCCCATCAGTCTCACCTCATACTCATCACTTTGGGCGATCTCCCACCCTCGGTCGCCCGATCGATAGGAGATAAGCAGCTCATCCTTGCCAATCACCGAACCGTCGGCCTCGATCTGCATGAACTCGTCGGATAGAATCGCCTCGATCGTGTCCATATCCAGGTCGAGATGGGCAGCCGCCCATCTTTTTTCGGTTTCGATGACACCAGCGATTTTTCGCTGATCATTTCGGGACATCTTTTACAGTTCTTTTCTCCGGATCGCTCGCTCGACCTGATGGCGCCGAGCACTATTCATCGGAAGTCGCTGGACCAGGTGCCTCCTGGCGCTCGCCCACAAAACGATACAACAGAGCGCCCAGCACACCGCCAACGATCGGAGCAACCCAGAACAGCCAGAGCTGTTGGATGGCCCAGCCGCCCACGTAGATCGCTACGCCGGTGCTCCTGGCTGGGTTCACCGACGTATTGGTCACAGGAATGCTGATGAGATGAATCAGGGTAAGCCCCAGGCCAATGGCCAGCGGGGCAAATCCCTGTGGCGCCCGATTATCAGTAGCACCCATGATGATGAATAGAAACATCATAGTCATGACAACCTCGGTCACCAGGGCCGACGTTAACGCATAACCGCCCGGTGAATGCTCGCCATAGCCATTGCTCGCGAAGCCATCAGCCACACTGAAATCTGCATTGCCACTGGCGATCACGTAGAGAACGCCCCCGGCTACTACGGCACCGAGCACCTGTGCGACGATGTACGGCAACACCTGTTTGGCCGGAAAACGACCACCGCTCCAAAGTCCGATCGAGACCGCCGGGTTAAGATGGCACCCGGAAATATGCCCAATGGCATAAGCCATCGTCAGAACAGTAAGCCCGAACGCCAGAGCAACCCCCAGCCACCCGATGCCTACTTCGGGAAAGGACGCAGCAAGCACAGCGGCGCCACAGCCCCCCAAAACCAACCAAAACGTACCGATGAATTCTGCTCCATACTGTTTCATTGAGTGGCTCCTTCCTCACTGTATCAGATTCGTTGTTAGCAATGATATTGTGAACAGTTGCATTCCCGCCGGCGCCGCCGCGGCATCGATTCTGACCGATTCACCAATTAACCACTACCATTTCCCTTCCCCATCGCTTCCCACACCTTCTCACTGGTAATCGGCATGGAATCGATCTCGATCCCCAGCGCATCCCGCACAGCGTTGGCGATCGCGGGCGCGGTTGGCACCATGGCATGCTCGCCGATGCCGCGCGCCCCAAAGGGCCCGTCGTCCTGGGGCACCTCCACGATGATCGTTTCAATATCGGATGGCGCATCGATGGCCGTGGCGATTCGATAGTCGGTGAAGTTGGGGTTCAATGGCTTGCCGTCGGCCATGATGATCTGTTCCAGCAGAGCAGTACTCATGCCCTGCACAGCGCCACCCTCCATCTGCGTGCGAACCATGTC
Source organism: Chloroflexota bacterium (assembly GCA_034717495.1). Classification (NCBI taxonomy): domain Bacteria; kingdom Bacillati; phylum Chloroflexota; species Chloroflexota bacterium. The sequence goes on from JAYELL010000063.1 coordinate 11,723, forward strand.
CGGGTTGATAGCCTTGCCCACGTCGAAGGCCGCGCTGATGCGCACCACTTCCAGTTGACCCGTCTCCTCGTCCACCTCCACCTCGACCCCTTGGGCGCCGGTGGTGAAGTGGACCACAGCCCTCTTGCCCTGGCCGGTGTCAGGATCCAATGGGGTGACGTAGGTGGGCATGAAGCGTCCCTTGCCCAACACCGGCCCGCCGATCCAGGTGCCATCCGGTTTTTGCATGCCATACACCACGATGTCCTTGAGCGGAATCGATTCCTCAGTAGCATAGCTGACCACGTTGCCGTCGATGATGTCCATGTCGGCGAGATTCTCTCCCCACACCTCGGCGACCATGCTGATGATCTGGGTCCTGGCCTCGTCGGCAGCCCGCAGAATAGCATTGCCCATGCTCCAGGTAATGCGGCTGGCCACCGTTTGCCACTCATAGGGTGAATAATCGGTATCCACCGTGTTCACCCGCACATCCTCGATGGGTACACCCAGCCCTTCGGCGGCCAGCTGTGCCGCGATGGTCAGCGTACCCTGACCCATGTCGACACCACCTACATTGACCAGGCAGGTACCATCCTCGTTGAAGCGAATCGTGGCTGCTGACCCGGGATTGGGCGGCATGGCAGGCGCTTTCCACATGGCGGCAATGCCCTTACCGCGCCGCTTGTGAGGTGCCGAGGGCCGGGCCGGCTTACCCCATTCGATAGCCTCGGCCGCCTTGCTGATGCACTGACTGAGCCCGGTGGCATGCATGATCATGCCCGTTACCGTCTCATCCCCCTCCTTCAGGCAGTTCAACAGGCGTACTTCCACCGGGTCCAACTCAAGTTGTGTCGCCATGCGATCGATGTGTTGTTCGATGGCCCAGTGGATCTCCGGCATGCCGAAACCGCGCATGGCGCCGCCGATCGGATGATTGGTATAGACGCAATAGGAGTCGGCGTGCACGTTGGGCACCAGGTAAGGACCGGTGGAGCTGTAGCCGGCCGCACGGGTGATATTGACGCCATACTCGGTATAGGCGCCGCCGTCCCAGTAATAGGTGTTCTGCATGGCAGTGATCCGCCCATCGTCGGTCATGCCCATCCTGATATAGGCCACCAGACCCTGGCGCACAAAGGTCGTGTAAAACTCCTCTGCCCGGGACATCACCAGTTTGACCGGGCGGCCCCTGGCCTGCATCGCCATGATCACACAGGCGCCCTCCATGCTGACCCCCGCCTTGGCGCCGAAGCCGCCCCCCACGTAAGGGGTGATCACCCGCAGTTTGCTGTGGCCGATGCCCAGGCTCTTGGCTATCAGGTTGCGCTGAGCAAAAGGAGACTGGCTACTGCTCCAGAGGGTGATCTTTCCATTGCCGTCTATCTGGGCAACGGCGCCGTGAGTCTCCAGGGGCACATGCTGCACGTGAGGCACCCGATAGCTATGCTCGTAGATATGGTCGGCTTCCTGCCAACCAGCTTCCATGTCCCCCTTGCGCACTTTGAACCAGTTGCTGATGTTGGTGCCCGGCTGGCGGAAGATGAAAGGAGCACACTGGTAGTCTCCCAGGCCCGGATGGATCAACGGCGCCTCAGCGCTGGCTCCAAACTCCGGATCGAAGACGCCCGGTAGCTCCTCGTAGGTCACCTCAATCAAGCTGACCGCTTTTTCGGCCAGTTCGGGCGTGTCGGCAGCCACGCCGGCCACCGGTTCACCGACGAAGCGAACCCGGTCCACAGCGAAGGTCGGACGATCGGACAGATAGAGGCCGGTCAGACCGGGAAAATCCTGTCCGGTCACCACTACCCGCACGCCAGGCAGCGCCCTGGCCTTGCTGGTATCGATACCCGTGATGAAGCCGTGCGCGATGGGACTGCGCTTCAGCCGGCCATGCAACAGGTTGGAACCAAACTGCATGTCGTCCACATACTGGGCGGTGCCGGTCACCTTCGCCTTGCTTTCCACCCTGGGAAACGATTGACCGACAATGGTTGTTTTTTTGATCGCCACACTACTCTCCTTTACCAATTGTCGATTGTCGACGGCCAGATCAGCAGGCTGGCCCCTCATTGACAATTGACCATTGGCTATTGACCGTTGACCATTAGTCTGCCTGCCTCCCGCACCGCGTCCACGATCCGGGTATATCCGGTACAGCGACAGAGATTGCCCACCAACCCTTCCCGGATCTCCCGGTCACTGGGCGTTGGTGTGCGCTGCAATAGCGCGTGGGCTGCCATCAAAACACCCGGGGTGCAGAAACCACACTGCGTGCCGCCCAGATCGATCATCGCCTGTTGCACCGGCGCCAGCTTCTCGCCCAGGGCCAGACCCTCCACCGTGGTGATCTCATGGCCATCGGCTTCGACGCCCAGCACCAGGCAGGAGTTCACCGGCTCGCCGTCGAAGAGCACTGTGCAAGCTCCACACTCCCCTTCCGAGCAACCGTTTTTTGTGCCTGTCAGCACCAACTGCTCCCGCAACACACGCAGCAACGTGTGGTGCGACTCCACCACGATCGCATAGGCTTCGCCGTTGACTGAAAAATCGATTTCGTTTTTCATTCTCACTCCGTTCGGATTATGTGAAATGTCATCATGTCACCATGCGCCCTTCAGAAGATGGTGTTCGGTAATCGGAAATCGGTGATCCGATGGGATCGACGCGGTTCAGGATCGGGTTACCGATTACCGGTAACGGATTACCCGGATTGCGCCTCCGACCCTCGTGGCATGGTGAAACGAAGTCCCGGAGGGCGGAGCCCGTAGTGGATTATGACATCGTGACATTCAGTATCTTCTCGACACTACGCCGCGTCAACACCCGAACCATATCCCGGCGATAAACCGCGCTCGCGCGGATGTCGTCGATTGGTTTCGAAGCTTCTGCTGCCGCCCGGGCCGCCGCTGCCACACCCTCGGATGAGCTATCGCGGGCCAGCAGGTTCTCCGCCTCCGTGGCGCGAAGGGGCGTGGGGGCAACCGAACCTAGCGTTATCCGCCATGAAGCCCCGGAGTTGGCATCGCCGTCGGGCCAGCCCAGGACAGCAACGTTCATCACTGAGATGTCGCCGACTGTCGTGCGGCCCAGCTTGTGCCAGCATCCAACGGCGCCCGTCGGAGGAGGAGGCAAAAGGATCGCCGTTAATAATTCGCCTGCCTGCAATGCTGTCGCACCCGGGCCCAGAAAAAACGCCTCCAGGGGCATTTCACGAGTTCCTGCCGGCCCGAAAAGCTCGATACTGGCGCCGTAACAGATAAGGGCAGGCGCGCTGTCCGCGGCCGGCGATCCGTTGCAGAGATTGCCGCCCATCGTGGCGCGGTTGCGCAACTGGTAGGAGGCCACCGAGCGGCAGGCGTCTGCCAGCAGGGGATAGCGCTCTACCACCAGGGGATCTACCACCACCTGGTTCATGGTCGCCGCCGCCCCGATACGCAGGCCCCCACTGCCGCCAGATGCTATCTCGCGAAAGCCGGGAATCTTTTTGACATCGATCAAAACAGCCGGAGCCAGGAATCCCCGTTCGATCCGGATCAACAGGTCGGTTGCCCCGGCCACTATCTTCGCCTTGCCATTGTATTGGATCAAAAGCCGGCTGGCCTCTTCGATCGATTGAGCCTGGTAATAATCGAAAGGTTGCAAGATGCTAACCTCCTGAATCGAGCTAAAAATGGTGTTCTGTCATTGCGACGCTACATCGGCAGATGTGCAGGCCAAGCCCGCCAGCGAGAGGTGTGAGCCAGTTGCCCATCCAACGCCGCAGGATGCGCCCGAATAAGATACTCGCTGTTGTGTCGCTCCCGCGAAAGCGGCAGCCCAGGAGTTCACGCCATGGATCCCCGCCTACGCGGGTTCAATACGAACAGCAACGCCGATGCATAGGCGCCGCTGGCGCTAAAATCCTCGAATGACAACGATTCTCCTCGATAGTGGATGTCACAACGGTAGCCAAATTGGGTGGTGCCCAACACCAGGGCCGGCTGGTTTTCACCCAACAAACGCTCTTCCAACATCTCCCGCAGCTGGTCTTCCCGGGGAATCCACACCACCTCTGTCACGAAGATGTGGTCGAGCGCCCATTCCACCGTGCCGTGGAAGGTGATGGCCAGCTTGCCGCGGATCGGTTCGGCCATAATCGTCATATTATTGATGACAAACACCTGATCCGTAAACCCCTCCATGGGAAGAGTGAAAAAATCGAGCACGGTTGGCTGCCAGGCAAGGCCAGCGTCCTTTAGATCCTGTGCCACTGTCAGTGTTAGCATCTCCGTTCCTCGCCTGATCCTATTGCTCAAGCAGCCGGATGCGTTTTCGATTGGTGACGAACCAGGTCCCGCCGGCCGCCCTTACCCATAGCCCAGGATGTTCGCAGGCCAGCACTTCCCCTGCATACCAGCCACCGGCACCGGCGACCTTCAGCAGAATCTCCACCTGATCTCCCGGATTGTACAATTCCGTCAGTCGCTCTGGCATGCACCAACCGCCAGGATCGACCATCGACAAACAACCACCAATGACCCTCCGCCTCACTCTCGCCAGAAAAACACACCCGACATGACCGGTACGACGTCGCCGCTGACCCACACCATGCTGATCTCCTCCGGGGATCCTTCTATCTCGATCGTCACTTTGCTGGGACGCTTCATCTCGATGCCTTGTTCCGTTACGATAGTTGTGACGGGAGGCGACGCAGAAACCAGTTGGTGATGCACCAGATAGGAGGCCATACCTCCGCTGGCGGAGCCTGTCGCCGGGTCCTCAAGAATGCCATGGTGAGGCGCAAAAAACCGCATATGAACATCGCGGTCTTCATACATTGTTTCCAGGCTGAAGACCGCCACATCGGCGCCTTCCAAACCCATCTCGCAACACACCTTGCCTAATTCTGCCGCGTCGATTTGCAGCACGTCGATCCCGCTAACGATCGCCAAGCTGTTTACGGGCACGAAAAGCTGGGGGTACCCTGTCGATACCACCTGAACTGGTTTGCCCGTATCGACAATGGCGTGGAAAGGAATCTGGAGGGCCTGGGCCAGTCGTCGTGCCTGCGACTGGGTTGCCGTTGCCCGGAACTGCGGCGCCTGGTGTGCGGTCACCACGCGATCAACCTCGCCCGAGCGAACATGCAGATGCCCGGAGCGTAAACCCACGCCCAGTTCAAATGTAACAGTGGTTGTCGGTTCCTCCAATGGCACGCGGCCGAGATCGGCCAATACCCAGTGGGTGCCCACCAGGGGATGCCCCGCAAAGGGAATCTCGGCAACCGGCGTGAATATCCGGACTTTGAAGTCCGCCTGAGCGCTGTCCGGAGGAAATACGAAGGTAGTTTCGGAGAGATTGAGCTCAAGGGCCAGCTGCTGCATTTCCTTCCTGGTCAATCCGGCCGCGTCGGGGAAAACGGCCAGCGGATTGCCCCCAAAGGGCCTGTCGCAGAAGACATCGACCTGGTAGAATCGTATGGGTACCATGAGTCACGCGAATCACAAGCATGAAACCAGACAGGCCGTGAGCGACCTCTTTGACGGTCACGCACGGCCTGTGTTACGATCAGTTCTGGACACCGGCAGATCGAGGTTTCAAGGTCCGAATCGGCCCTGCACCCCGTCGCCGGCTACAAAGCCGGCTTCGAAATTACCAGTCGTTCCGAGGCCTGTCGTTGCTCCGTTCCTGGCGAGGCCGAGCCTCATTGACGCGAAGGTTGCGGCCTCCGAAAAGGGTGCCATCGAGAGCTGCAATCGCGGCAACTGCACCTTCGTCATTCATTTCGACGAACCCGAATCCGCGGGGTCGTCCCGTTTCGCGATCTGCTATCAGGTCCACGGCCTCAACCTCGCCGTATTCCCCAAACAGTTCTCGAATCTGGTCATCCTCCGCACTGAACGGCAGATTGCCAACATAGAGTCGTTTAGACATTTTCTGATACTCCTAGCCCGGTTGTGCGTTTTCGCATCAACCACAACTTGCTTGCTCACCCAAGGGTAAGCGCTTGCTCGAAAAAACTTCCGTTTGTCCGGCGAAGTGAACCATCGATATACTGACGGAGGACAACTGCGGACCTGCACACATTGACCCGCTTATTACAAATCGCCGTTGCTGGGAACGCTGACTCGCAGTTTCAAGCGGCAGGAAGCTAGAGGCACCACCACAGACGGGAGGTCAATCGTCACCGGACAGCACAAGTGTACCCTAAAGATGAGATTCCGGCAAACTGGCGCCTGAAGTGGAAAAAGGAGAATTCCTGTTTCAGGTGGAGTCGCAGTTGACAACGGCGAGCTTCGTAGGGTAAGCTAACTCATGGTCTATCAGGACCTTGTGGCGAATCGTCGATTGTTCCATTGTCAATGAAAGAGGGAGATCATGCCAACAGATACCATTACGATTCCCGTGTCATCGGGCGAGATCAGCGGCTATTACGCCTGGCCGGAGAACGATGGTCCATGGCCTGCCGTGGTCATCATCCACGAGCTGTTCGGCCTGAACGAGAACATTCGCGACACCGCCAGGCGTTTTGCCGCCCAAGGCTACGCGGCCCTGGCCGTCGACCTCTTCCATGGACGCAACCGGACGGTCTGTATGGCCCGTTTCATGGGCGGCATGTTCCTGCGCTCCCTCGACCATGGCGCTATCGGCGACCTGAAGGCCAGCCTCTCCCATCTGGCCAGCCTGCCCGGGGTTGACCCGCAGCGATTGGGCGCCATCGGGTTCTGCATGGGTGGCAGTTTTGCCATCGCCTGGGCCTGCACCGACGACCGTTTGAAAGTCATTGCACCCTTCTACAGCATGAATCCTCGTCCCCTGGATGCCGTTGCACGCTCCTGCCCGGTGGTAGGCTCCTTTCCGGAAAAGGATTTCACGGCCAGCGGCGCTCGCAAGCTCGAGGAGATATTGGACCGCTCCGACGTGCCCCGCGATTTCAAGACCTACCCCGGCGCTAAACACTCCTTCTTCAACGACCGGGGGGATAACTACGATCCGGCGGCCTCCGAGGATGCCTGGAACCGCACACTGGCCTTTTTCAGTAACCATCTGCCCACAACAACGTCCTGACGACTCGGCTGCGGCCGGTCTGTGCGAAGCCTCCCGCAGCGAAGCGGAGTGGATGTGTACCACCCCTGGGAACCGCCCCGGAGTGGGTGATCGTCAGCCGAAGGGCACATCCTGAGCTTGCCGAAGGGCCCGACCGTGCCACCAGGTATTCTCGCTGATCTTTTCTGATGTCTGATCTGCGTTTATCAGCGTCCATCTGCGGTTGTATTTTTTCTCCGATTTCACCGCTGACCTGTCCTGCCCACTCCGGGGCACCTGACGGTGAGCGTAGTCGAAGGATCTACGCAGACCTACGGCGCAGATCCTCGCTGACCCTTTTTTGGATTGATCAGCGTTCATCTGCGGTTATCTACGCGTGCATGCATCTGACTCGTAACGACCTAACGACTCAGCAGGTAGGCGTTGAAGCGCCCTCCCACCAGGAAGTCAACCGCCACGTACCTGGCTGCAAACGCTTCCTCAAACAGCGCACGGGTGTGCGCGCGCCAGCGGCGCGCCAGAGCCAGGTCCCCCCCTTTCAAGCGCTGAAAATCCTGAGGGATGGCAATCAACAGCCTCTGATTAACAGGGATCGAGTTGGTCGCCGCCGGCTGCAGCAGGCCCTCCGCGTCAGCAGCCGGTTTATTGACCAACACCGCTCCTCCGGCCAGAGCCTGGGAGATCGTCAGCCTGCGTCGCCCCAGGCCGAGAATCTGCCCGACTCGATCATCCCCGATCTGCCAATCCACCCGAAAACGATCGCTGGCCAACCCCTGGTTCAGCCCATCCCGCATCTCGCCATACAGATCCCGCAGATAGGTGTTGCAGACAGCGCCAAGCTTGCGCAGATTCAGCCGCGCGTTGCGGCCTTCCAACGGATCATAGGTCCAGGTAATCAGATCGATGCCCTGGGCCAGAACGTGGTCCCGCTGGGCCAGCTTCAGTCTGAAGCCCAGGCCCCGGTTCTGTACCTCCGGTACCACAGCGGCCATGTGGGAGCAATGTTTCAGCCTGCCTTCGCTTGTCAATCCCAGAAAACCAAAGACGAAGCCCAGCAGTCGATCCTGCGAAAAGGCACCCAGGACGAGGCCTCCATTCTTCTGAATGGTCAACAGCATGTGATCGGGAACGATATCCGCATCAGGTAGAGACCAAACCTGCCGTTGTAACCGCTCCACTGCCCGATACCCGGCATGGCTTTCCACCGGTCGGATGTCGATAGTCATCGAAAGCTAGCGCCCCATCCACCCGCCATCTACGGGGATCACAGCGCCACTGATGTAGGCCGATGCCTCGGAGGCAAGAAAGACGGCCAGGCCTTTCATGTCATCGGGAGTGCCCCAGCGCCCGGCGGGGATACGCGCCAGGATCATCCGGTTGCGGGAAGGATCTTCGAGCAGCGCAGCGGTCATGTCGGTAGCCATATAGCCCGGCGCGATGGCGTTGACGGTGACGCCCCGCCCGGCCCACTCGTTGGAAAAGGCCTTGGTCAGTTGTGCCACGCCCCCCTTGGCCGCGGCATAGGCCGGGACCGTAACGCCTCCAATGAAACTCAACAATGATGCCACGTTGATGATCCGCCCCCAGCCCTTTTGCAGCATCACCCCTCCCGCCAGCTGATTCAAGAGGAACATCGCGCTCAAATTGACCTCAATCACGTAGTCCCACGCTTCGCTGGGGAATATCTCCGCAGGATAGCGGTCCTGGACACCGTGGCTGACGAGCAATATATCCAGGGTCTGAAGTTCGCTCAACGCCCGATCGAAGGCCCTGTGAAGCTGCCCGCGGTCAGCAAGGTCGGCTTGAATGGGCACCGCCTGGTCGCCCAGTTCCTCAGCCACCCTGAAGACTGCCTCACTTCTGCCCGAGATCGCAACCTCTGCGCCCGCCGCAAGCAGTCCCTCCGCCATAGCTTTTCCCAGGCCGCGCGTTGCTCCCGTCACCAGTGCTTTTTTACCATGAAGATCGTACAGGGACTCTGTCACGCTTTGTCTCCCTCATCTCCTTTATCTGCAGGAAGCCGTCCATTGGCTGTCTGAATGGCGCAGGAAGTATACCTGAAACGGAACTGCGCAACAAGAAAGAGACAGACTGGGGCCGTAGCCTGGTCCGCCCCCAGCAGCGGTCCTGCTTTTCCAGGGCTATGGCGAAACGTGCGATTCTCAATATGCGATCTGCGTAACTCCAGTCAACAATTACCGGATACGGCAGATCCTGATATAATGAAAAAGCTTATGAGAACTCTCTCATCACCATTTCAACTTGCAGGGAGACCCGGTCAGGCTTTGCTGATCCAACCCCTCGCAAAAAAAGTGAGGTTACCATGATAGAAAAGATTCCCTTCGGACGCACCGGACACCTGAGCACCCGCACCCTTTTTGGCGCAGCCGCCCTCTCCCGGGTAACCCAGGAAGAGGCCGATCGAACCCTGGAGGTGTTACTCTCGTATGGCGTAAATCACATCGATACAGCAGCCAGTTACGGTGACGCCGAGTTGCGCATTGGACCATGGATGGACACCTGCCGCGACCAGTTCTTCCTGGCCACCAAGACGGAAAAACGCACCTACGCGGAAGCCCGCGAGGAAATCCAGCGTTCCCTGGAACGACTGCGCGTCGACCAGGTAGACCTGATTCAGCTGCACTTCCTGGTGGATGAAGAGCAGTGGAAAACTGCCATGGGCCCCGGCGGCGCGCTGGAAGCAGCCATCGAGGCCCGCGACGAGGGGCTGGTTCGTTTCATCGGTGTGACCGGGCACGGCGTCCAGGTTGCCGCCCGACACTTGCGCAGCCTGGACCGCTTCGACTTTGATTCTGTGTTGCTGCCCTACTTCTACGTCATGATGCAGGACCAGCAATATGCCAGGGACTTCGAGGCTCTGCTGAAACTATGCCAGGAACGTAATGTGGCATTTCAGACCATCAAGGCCTTGAACCGGCGCCCCTGGGGCGATCGGCCACAAACCCGTTCGGTCTGGTATGAACCTCTTGAGCAGCAAGCCCACATCGACCGGGCCGTTCACTTCGTGTTGGCACGCCCTGGCATCTTCCTCAACACAGCCGGCGATATCCATCTGTTGCCGAAGATATTGGATGCGGCCAGCCGATTCGAGCAGGGGCCCAGCAATGAAGCGATGGCTGCCGATGCACAGACATTGGCGATGGAACCACTGTTCACCTGAGCGATGCCTGACACTTCAGCTGACATTAGGTTCATAGTGATCATTGCGACGCCACGGCAGCACGCCAGCAGGCGGTGCGTGAGCTAGGCGTACCGTGACGCTAGCAAGCGGTGCGAGACGTCAGCAGACGGTGCGTGAGCTAGCTAGGTAAGGCCACCGAGAGGTGTGAGCTAGGAGATCGAGCGCAAGCGAGGTCGACGTGGCAATCTCACACCTTCTATTCGCAAGAACGCAGTTCTCTATCAAAAAAGCCGGGCGCTGCTCTCCTACATTGCAGTGCCCGGCTCGTGATTGTTGAGATGTAGCCCCAATCATCCGCTGCCGTTGGGCTGGATCAGATGCACATCCTGCTGAGGGAAGGGAATCGAGATTCCCTCGGCATCGAAACGTGTCTTGATATTCTCGGTAAAATCAAAGAAAAGGGGCCAATAGTCGTCGATCTTCACGAAGGGCCGCACGGCAAAGTTCACACTGCTGTCAGCCAACTCCAGAACCCGTACCGTCGGCGGCGGATCGTGCAGCACGCGCTCATCGGCCATGACCATCTCCGTCAAAATATGTTTGGCCTTCTGCATATCATCGTCGTACCCGATTCCGAAAACCATATCCACCCGGCGGATGCCCTTTTCGGAGTAGTTGATGATCGTGTCCGACGTTACCACCCCGTTGGGGATAATCACTGTCTTCTGATCGCCCGTTACCAGTACCGTGTTCACGAGCTGTATGTCCTCGACCACGCCTGTTTGGCCGCTGATCTCCACCAGATCGCCGATCCGGAAGGGGTGGAAGGTGAGAATGAGCACCCCGCCGGCGAAATTCGAGAGAGCGCCCTGTAACGCCAGGCCCACGGCGAGGCCCAGCGCCGCCACCAGCGCCGCCAATGCGGCAGTCTCGATTCCCAGCGTGCCCAGGGCAAAGGCGATTGCCAGGCCTATCACCGCTAAATTGGTCAGAGTGGCGGCCATGCGAACGACCGCTTCATCGGTGTCCCGCTTTTCGAGTTCACGGCGAACCATGCGGGAGATGACACCGGCCAGCCAGCGGCCCACCAAAAAGATGACGATGGCCGCCACGAGTTTTAGGCCCCAGGTCAGAAGAGCCGTGATGATGGGATTCAGGTCAAGTTCCATAGTGAATGCTCCTACGTAAATGCTCCTTCGTTTAGAATGCCAATTGCTCCTGACGAATTTTCGCTCCTTTCAACAACAACGGCTGATGAGACTCACCCGCACATCTCAGCCCACCACATAGTCCAGCCAGTCCAGCAACATATCTGCTACGCCATCGTCATCCTCCAGGGCGAACTGGAGCAGGTCGATCGGCCACGGCGCTCGCTTATCGCGCCCAATAGCTCATCCTGACGGCAAAGCAGTTCATTGCTCAGGGCGCAATGGTGGACTTCGATCCTGGAAGAGGTCCCTCACTGGAAACCTGGCTCGCCTGCCCGACGCCCTCGCCCAATATTCGCTGATCCACGAAGATTAGTACCACGAACATCGCCATCGCTGTCGATTGATGAAGCAAGGCCAGCACAATGGGAACATGCATCCAGATCACGCTCACGCCCAAAACGATCTGGAAACAGGCCAACACGATTAGCAGGAGCAGGCTTTTTGTAATTGTTTGCGAGGCACCGCGGCGCCCGGTGACGATCGTCAATATGACCGCAAAGATCAGGACAACGAAGGCAAACCAGCGATGCGTGAAATGTACGGTGGCAGCCAGCTCGATCAGGTTGCGCCACCAGGGCTCGACGACCGACAACAATCCGGGCGGTATGAGATAGCCAAACATCAAAGGAAAGGTGTTGGAAACGTAACCTGCCTTCAAACCTGCCATCAGGCCACCGTAGGCAATCTGGATCACCAATATCACCGTCGTAAGGACGGCCAGCCAGAAACTGGCGGATCGGGTAACTTCCTTCTCCAGCTTCGGCGTCCCATAAACGCGATTGAGCGCAGTCCACAATGTCAGCGCGAGCAGACCGAGGGCTACCAGAAGATGAACTGTCAGTCGATAATGGCTGACGGCTGGACGATCGACCAGTCCACTGCTGACCATGTACCAGCCCAGGAATCCCTGAAAGGCGAACACAAGGGCAATCAGCATATAGGCCAGGGAGTCTCGCCAGGGAATAATACCCTTGATCAGGAAATAGAGCAGGGGGATCACGACAAAAAGCCCTGCCAGTCGAGCCACCAGCCGATGAAACCACTCCAGATAGAATATCCCCTTGAAGCCATCCAGCATCATCTCACGGTTGACCAGCTGAAACTCCGGAGTCTGCTGGTATTTGGCGAATTCCGCTTGCCAGGCCTGCTCCCCAATGGGCGGCAAGACACCTGAAATGACATTCCACTCGACGATGGATAGTCCCGAATGAGTCAGTCGAACCAGGCCACCAAACGCGACCATGAAGATAATCAGCCCACAGACGATAAACAGCCACGTGGTGACCGCCTTGTTTCCTTTTGTAGAAACCATCTGGCCTTCTAGGGATCCAGAACCCATGTGTCTCTCCTGAAAAGAAATGCTCAAACCCCTATACAAATACCTCGCTTTATTCGATTTGTCAACAGCCAGTTGACGGTGCCCTTCAGACAGGCTACAATTAAGTGGCCCTTTGTTCAAGCGCTTTCAGTATCGTTATCGACAATTCCTTGTCGATAACGCGCTCATTGAGGCGTTGCGCTGGCTGAATTGCCCCGTTCCCAATCCCAAAGGGACGCCGGTTGGCGGGGACGGGATGCATTCGCATCGGCGAGAGGCCATTGGCAATTGACTATTAGCTAGCTCCTACGCCCCTTTTACTATGAGTACTCATCAATCATTCCGATCGGAAGAGGCCAAGAAGGCACGCTTCACTGTCCTGGGAACAGCGTTGCTGATGATCCTGATGGTCGTCGGCTTGAGCGCCTGTTCCGCGGATGGCCAGGCCATTTGGAACATCGTAGATTACCGGGTCCGCAAGGCCTTTCCGCCCCTGCTTGTCCCCGGCAGCGATGATCCGGCCCATCGAGGCAGTCTCACGGGCACGATCCGCGACGAACAGGGAAAACCGGTTTCCGACGCCGTCGCCCTGGTCGCCACGGCGCGCGGGCAATCATTCGACGCGCGCAGCGATTCCCAGGGACGGTTTCACATCACCGGTATTCCGCCAGGTCGTTATGTCCCGGTGGCAACGGCGTGGCAATATGAGCAGCAAACAGCAAACCCTGTGCGAATCCGGGCTGGGCAGCCCACCACGGTCGATTTCAGGCTTGCCGAAGCTGTCCCCGAACCGCTAACACCTCTGAATTTGCAGCTCGGTCCAGCTCAACTTGCCAGCTCCCGATTCCCGCAGCCATCCCTCGCCAGCCGGATTCCCTTCACGTTCACCCTCGACGGTGCAACCATTGACGGCGGGCTCATCTACCTGCCTGCCGATCCACCCGACGGTCCCTTGCCGACGTTGGCGATGATCTATCCAAGCGAACCAATCAACTGGGATCCGGCTTCGGTGGCACTGACCAGCGCCGGTTACGCCCTGCTGGCGGTGGGGCCGGACAAGGACCGTGGCCTGGACATAGAAGCGCATGTGCGGGATTTCCGGGCGGCTCTTGAACTGTGGCAAGCCGGCCAACTGAGTCCTTTGGGCCAGCCAGCCGACGATTGGATCCTCATCTCCGGCAGTTTCGGCTCGCTGATTCTCTACCGGGCATTGAGGGATATCGAACCGCACCAGGCGCCGGCAGCAGTGATCAATATTGGGGGCATCAGCGACGCTTTCCTCGGCGTGCAATCCCTCTACAGCGTCAATCAGGAGTTGACGATTCCGCCTCCCTATGACCTGGCAGTGGCAGCCATGGGACGCACCGATCGCGACCCCGCCTTCTTCCTCCGGCTCTCGCCCGTTCACTTCGCCAATTACTTGCCACCCACCCTGGTGATCCACACCTACAACGATGAGATCATTCCCTTTAATCAGGCATCAGCCATGGACTCCGCCCTGGCTGATGCCGGCATTCCTCATGAGCTTCTGCTTTACGAGGATACGACCCACTACCTGGACGCTCGTTACCCAACCGAGTCCACCTACATGGTCTTTGACCGGGTGCTCGAGTTTGTCGAGACGACACTGGAACCGGCGCAGTAATATTTTCTGGAAGTGATGAGCAATGTGATTGCCGTGTCAGAATGTAATGTCAGCATGTCAGAATGTCATGGTTCCGCATCTTGACATATTGACATATTCTTCAGGAGAGCCGAGATATGACCAGACGAAGTGCAGTCCTATTCACGATGTTCGTCACGCTGCTGCTGCTTGCCGCCTGCAGCCAGGCGCCAGCCCCAGCGGAACAGGCAGTGGCAGATCAGGCGAGCACGATGGAGGCAATCCCTGCCAGCAACCAGAAGAGTGAAGCGCAAACGAACGAGGATCCTCTTGCGGAGGTGATCCAGCCCCGTGAGCCTTTGCCCGCGACAGAACCGGGACCGATCTCTCAAGAAGTGGAAAAGCGCTTTGCTCGCGCAGATGGTGCAGGGTTTCTGGGCCTTGATGAAGCCGACTGGATTAACCTGGCAATCTCACTGCTGATGGTCGGCCTCAGCTACCTCATCGGTACCTGGATAATCCGCCGCCTGCTGCCTCCCCTCGTTCAACGCACCCGAATCGATTTTGATGACCAACTCCTCCAGGACGTGAGTTCCGAGCTGAGATGGCTGGTGGTTATTTTGGCACTTCATCTGGCCACATTGCGACTGGGTTTTCTAAGTGTTGGCTTCAAACAAGTTCTGATAGACATCTATTTTGTTCTGGGTCTGGCTGTCGTATTTCACATGGCCTGGAAAACGATCGCGCTGGGAGAAGCGTGGTTTCGCGCAAAGTCAGTGGAAGAGCAGCGCGAGGAACAGCTCGCCCCTGGCATTACGGCGGTTTCCCGTTTGACCTACGTACTTGCCACCGTGGTCGCCGTGTCTGTCCTGCTCTCTCACTTCGGTGTCAACGTACTCGCCTTCAGTGCTGCTCTCGGCCTTACCGGCCTGGCCCTCTCTCTGGCCGCCAAGGATACACTGGCCGACATAATCGCCGGTTTCATGGTACTGATCGACCAGCCTTTCCGGGTCGGCGACCGGATCGAAATCCAGGAAATTGGTACCTGGGGAGACGTGGTGGAGATTGGTTTACGTACCACGAGTATCCGCACGCGCGACAATCGCATGGTGATTGTGCCCAACTCCATCATCGGCAAAAACCAGGTGGTCAACTACACCTTTCCCGATCCCCGCTTCCGCATTCAAACCCATGTGGGCATAGACTACGATACCGATATTGAAGCAGCGCGTCGCGTCATCGTTGATACGGTGCGCAAGGTGGACGGTGTACTGCAGGACAAGCCAGTGGATGCCCTCTATGTCGAAATGGGCGAAACAGCGATGATCTTTCGGGTACGCTGGTGGATCGCGTCCTACGAGGATACGCGACGCATGTTCGACAAGGTGCACACCTCCCTGCAGCAAGCCCTGGATGAAGCAGGAATCGAAATACCTTTCACTACCTATGATGTCAATCTCAAGCTGGACAATCAGAACTCCGATGTACTGATCCCGGCAGGTTGATCATGTCACTCTGACACTCTGATACTCTGAAACTCTGACATTCCGATACTCCGACATTTCATCATTCCCAGCCATCAGGGTATAATCCCGAGTGTGCGAATTATGACAGAGAGCGAAGGAATTCTCGTTTGTCCGCTGATTCGCTGATCCGTTCACTCGCCCTGTCGCAATATGCCGAAGGACCAAAGCCAGATGTCACGCATTTTCCCCTTCACAGCCGTTGTCGGTCAGAACCGAATGAAACGAGCCCTGGTGCTCAACGCAATCAATCCCCAGATCGGTGGCGTGCTGATTCGCGGTGAGCGCGGCACTGCCAAAAGCACCGCCGCCAGGGGCCTGGCCTTCCTCTTGCCGGGAATACGGATCGTCTCTGACTGCCATTTCGGCTGTGATCCCGAAATGCCCTCCACCTATTGCGATGAATGCCGGGCCCGTGTCGACGCCGGAGAAGTACTGCCTGTGACCACGCGTCGCACCAGCTTCATCGACCTTCCCGTCAGCGCGACGGAAGACCGTGTCGTCGGTACCCTGGACATCGAAAAGGCGATTCAAAAGGGCGAGCGGGACTTCGAGCCGGGTGTCCTGGCATCCGCCAACCGGGGACTGCTCTACGTGGACGAGGTCAATCTGCTCGATGATCACGTCGTGGACCTTCTGCTGGACAGTGCTGCCATGGGCATGAATGTGGTGGAACGAGAGGGAATCAGCTTTACCCACCCGGCTGAGTTCATCCTGGTCGGCACCATGAACCCGGAGGAGGGCGATCTCAGGCCCCAACTGCTGGACCGCTTCGGCCTGGCCGTGGATATGACAGGAATCCACGATGCACGCTCCCGGGTCGAAATCGTCAAGCGACGGATCGCCTTTGAGCAAAACCCCGATGATTTTCGAGAGGAATGGGAACCCAGGGAGGAAGAGCTGTCGAACAGCATTGAGCAGGCCCGCAGCCGGCTGCCACTGGTCACCTACTCCGATCGTGACCTCTTTGCCATTGCCGCTTTGACTGCCGATTTCAAGGTCGATGGCCACAGAGCCGACATTGTGATCCTCAAGGCGGCTCGCGCCCACGCAGCCTACGAAGGCCGCCTGCAAATCACCGACCGCGATATTCTGCTGGCCGCGGAGTTGGCCCTGCCCCACCGGCTCAAACGCCAACCTTTCCAGGAAACGGCCCTGGAGCAAGGACAGTTGGAGGATCGTCTGCGCCGGGCACAGGAGCAGGCCCAGGCGGAAACCACGGAGAGCACCAGCGCTCAGATGGCGGATCCATCAAAAAAAGCCCGGAGGGGTCCGAATCGGTAGACGACGACGGTCTAACCGGACCCCCATCCAATAGCGCAGCACCCAATGCCACCAATCCCGGCGACAAGCAAGGACGAAACCGACCTGTCAATGTCGGTCAGACCTTCCAGTCGAAACGATTGGACACCCCACTCGACCGGCTCACTCGTCAAAGGGCGGGACGACGCAGCGTCACACGCACCGATCGGAAACGCGGGCGCTATGTCAAAAGCCGTCCAGCCGGGGATCGCCCTGACGACATTGCCTTCGACGCAACCTTCCGTTCCGCAGCAGTCCACCAGCGCCGGCGCCGGCAGGAAGCGCAAACTGAGGGCAAAGAAGCACTGGCCCTGGAGTTGCGGAAACACGACCTCCAACGCAAGGTGAGGGTGCGGCGCGCCAGCAATCTGATCCTGTTTGTGGTCGACGCAAGCTGGTCTATGGCGGCAGCCGAACGGATGGAAGCCACCAAGGGTGCGATCATGAGCCTGCTGATGGACGCTTACCAGCGACGCGATCAGGTAGGGCTGGTGGTCTTCCAGAAGGACCAGGCCCGCTTGATCTTGCCTCCTACCTCCAGCGTTGACCTGGCCCATCGTGCCCTGGAAAACATCCCCGTCGGCGGAAAAACACCCCTGAGCAGCGGCCTGCTGCTGGCCCATCGCATTTGCGAAGGTGCCCGTCGCCGCGATGAAGAGGTGCGCCCCCTGATCATCCTGTTGACCGATGGCGCTGGCAATGTCAGCATGACCGGAATGCCGGCCCAGGAAGAAGCCATGCACATGGCAAGTCTCATTGAACAGGCAGGAACACCCTCCGTCGTCGTCAACATGGAGCATGTAGCCTTCGACCGGGGACTGGCCCAGGCGCTGGCCGACAATATGGGCGCCCCCTGCTACTGCCTGCCTGATCTCGCCGCCGAGACTCTGGTCCAGACCGTGCAAGATGGTTTGCGACTGGTAGCTGGATCGTGATTCTGGCATCACCCGACCGTGGACCAGGCGCTTTTCTCCCCACCCATTTCTGTTCATGAAACGCGGTCAACTGGCAGCGGACGCAGCTCTGCTTTTTGTTACAGCCATCTGGGGAGCAACTTTCGTCATGGTCCAGGATGCTGTGAGCGGGTTTCCGGTGTTCGCCTTTCTCACCTTGCGTTTTTCCCTGGCCACCCTGGCTCTACTGCCCTTTTTCTTGCGGGCGCGCCGCTCGAGCGGGTTTCGGCTTAATGCCGTTGGCACTGTCGGTTTTGACAGGCTACGTAGCCTGTTGCCAGGCATTCTTGTGGGCATCGCGCTCTTCGTCGGCTACAGTTTTCAGACCTTTGGGCTTCGTTTCACCACACCTGCCAAGGCCGGCTTCATCACCGGACTATCGGTTGTGATGGTGCCCATCGGCCAGGCTCTTTTTTTCCGGAAACCACCAGATCGCGGCGCGATTGCCGGAGTCGGCCTGGCAACCGTGGGCCTGGCGCTACTCAGCCTGGAAAGCGACCTGTCGATTCACCTGGGCGATATCCTGGTGTTCTGTTGCGCCATAGGGTTCGCCGCCCACATCCTCCTGGTCGGTCGCTTTGCTCCTGCCTGGCAACCGTTGCAGCTGGCCTTCGTCCAGATAGTCACGGTAGCGATATTGAGCCTCGGGCTGGCAGGACTCGCGGAACAGCCCATCGGTTGGCCCACTGCCAACGTCTGGTTTGCCGCAGCCTTTACCGGTCTGTTGGCGACCTCCCTGGCCTTTTTTCTGCAGAGCCGCGCGCAACGGGACACAACGCCGACACACACGGCCCTGATATTCTCGGCTGAGCCGGTATTCGCCGGTATTTTCAGCCTCCTGTTGATTGGCGAAGTCCTCGGGATGCGTCAGATCGCCGGCTGTGCTCTGATCCTGGCCGGCATGCTGGCAGCAGAATACCGCGGCAGAAGTGAATAAAGCCATCCATTGAGGTGCTAACCATGTCTGATAACACCATCACCCTGTCAGAACTTCGCGCCGCCGTGTCAGAGTTTGTTTCCGAAAGAGACTGGGAAACCTACCATACGCCCAAGAGCCTCAGCATGTCCATTGCCATCGAAGCCGCCGAGCTCATGGAATTATTCCAATGGCATGGCAACGAGCAGTCACGCCAGGCGGGCGAGCATGAGGAAAAACGGACGGAAGCAGCCGACGAGTTGGCTGACGTTTTGATCTACTGCCTGGCATTTGCCAATACGCTGCAATTGGACATCAGCGATGCCGTGGCCTCGAAACTGGACATCAACCAACGGCGCTACCCGCCAGGAAAGTTGCCCAGCCGCCACCATGATTTGGAGTAGAGCGCCCTGCGATAATCGTTTTATCGATCACCCTCTCCGCTCTCGTCGATTGACCCGGTCAAGGCCCAGTAACACAGAGGAGCCCCCCCGTTGAGAAAAAAACCACCCCCACCGAAAGTCTCGGTTCCCAATATTCCTGGCAGTTATTTTGACCGGATCAACAGTGAACGCGACAACTTCGATCACTGGGCGGTGCTTGCCGATGCAGCGATGGAAAATGATGATTTTCGGCTGGCTTTGTCAGCGCAGGCTGAGATGGAACGGCTGGCGGAGCAGACCGACTCTGACACCTGGCTTGTTGAGACCTTCCTCAGTCGCTTCGATTACCACGATCGGCAAGGAAATTACCATGAGGCGGCGCAGGCGTGGCAAGCAGCAGCCGGGATTAACGAGCAGATCAATGAAACTATAGAAGTCCTGCTGCAGATGTTCCTCATGGCAGACATGCTCGACGAAGCCCAGGACTATACCGACAGTGAATGGCTATCCAAACCGGTTGCCGATTATTACCGTGCTTCCATAGCACACCGCCGCGGCGACCCTGTTCGGGCGACCTATCTCTGGAGACAGATCGCCAATACCAACCTGGAAGATTTTCCCGAGGCCCTGGTGGTGCGGGCAACAGCCATGTGCTGGATCGGCCAACCCCTTCAGGCGCTCAGTCTGCTGCTGGAAGATCATCGCAGAAGATCAGCAGATTGGGATCACATCCTGCACACCTCTTTGGTGATGGCTCTCGCCTGGGCCATTCAGGGAGACCTCGCGACAGCTCAGGCCAATCTTAAGACAGCTTTGAGCTCTTTCGACGCGCCGCACGAGCGTCTGGGTGCGTTGGATTGGTACGAGTTCGAGCAGCTGGTCCAGGATGAGACAATCAAGGCCGAACTGAGACCCTTTTTCGAACTTGACGATCAGTAAACCTGGTTAATCCTGACCTGCCGGCGAGCCAAAGAGCCACCAGGCGCGTTCGGAGGAATAACGTTTCTCTTCCCCGCTCGGCCCCACATAATCGCCGCTCTGCCACATGCCCTGAAGGCGTGAGTCCAGCTGGTCCAGTTGCTGACCTTCCCCGCTTGTCATCTTGTCGGCTCGGGCCAGGGCACTTTTCAGGATGTCGATACGGTTCCGAATGTGGACCTCGCTGGCATAATCCTCACGAGCCTTCGGATTGCGGCCGACATCATCCAAATACCACTGCCAGGAACTGAGCAAGGCCTTCATCTCTCGCGTCAGCTTCTCCGCCCACTGGTCTCTATAGGTTCGTCGGGCTGCGCCGACGCGATTTTCGATCGAGACCAGGCCTTTTCGTTGCTCGGCCGAAAGATCAGTCCGATACCAGCTCAGGTTGTCGACGAGTTCAAGCAGGGCGCCGAGGGTCATCTTTGGTTGTTTGGTACCGCTCGGCGTTTCGACCACCATCTGTCGATACAATCGATCATCCAGAAGATAGTCATCCAGTTCGTAGGTCATCGCCCCGGCAATAGCCAGATCAGTCGCAAGTTGTTGATCGTTCATCGTGCTCACTCCAATTCCAGTTGAGTTTCATCTTCGGGGCCTGTTCATCAGGTCCGCAGTATCCAACCAAAGGGTCACAGGCCCATCATTGACAAGATGCACAGCCATCATAGCTCCAAAAATACCTGTTTGCACCGGGACACCTTGATCGCTCAAATGCCTGCCGAAACTTTCGATCAACGGCTCGGCCTGCTCCGGCCGGGCCGCATCGGTGAAGCTGGGCCGACGCCCCTTTCTGGCATCTCCGAAAAGGGTAAACTGGCTCACCAGCAGAACCGATCCGCGCACATCATCGAGGGAGAGATTAAACTTGCCCGCCTCATCCTCGAACACCCGCAGGCCCGCGATCTTTCGGGCTAACCATGCAGCTTGTTCCTCACTGTCGTCGTGAGTAACCCCTAGCAGGACGACGAAACCCTGGTTGATCTCGCCGACTATCTGGCTGTCTACTTCTACGGATGCTTCACTTACACGCTGTACGACCGCTCTCATTTGTACCTCACACCATAATGCTTCTTCGCCGCCAGATCAAACCCGCAACTGGCAGCGAAAACAGCGCAGCGCCCAGAAACACAGCCGTTGGACCGCCGATTACCAGCAAGACAGCGCCCAGCAGAGGACCGGTTACCTCACCCACCAGCTGTGCCGGTGGCATACTTTTTCCGCTCTGCGGAGGCACAATTGCCTCATTCAGGGAGACCAATCCTGCCAATCCACCCTGCAGCACCATGAGCGCCACCAGTTGCCACGATTCAGACGCCCATGCCATGGCTACAATGGTCGGAATCGACAGCACCGCGGCCGCCAGAGACATCGGAAAGGCCCGGTTCCCCCAGCCGCTGGCGATGGACGCGACCAGGCCACGGAATAACCAGGCCGCCGCAAAGGCCAGTCCCACCATCGCTACAGGGAGTCCGGCATTTAAAAGCAGCGCAGGTGCCAACCAGGCCCAGCACAAATAGGATACACTATATGCCAACGGCAGCCAATTCGCGTGCGGCGCGATTTCTGCAGGCCGATCACCGGCCTTGGGTGCGAATCCGCCGTCTGAGACACCACCTTGACCCAGCAGCCAGACCAGGAACAGACAACCTGCGCCAATCAACCACGTACCGGGCCCCAATGCCAGTGGACCGGCCACAGCCATAGCCAACACCAGCCAGCCCAATCCATAAGGAACCACCGACCAGCGTTGCCGGAGGCCTTGCTCCAGAACAGGCCACGCCAGGCCGAAGAGCAGCCAGAGCAGGATGCTGAGCGGGCCTTCCTCAGGGGACAGGCCCAGGAACAGCAGTGCTACCGCTGCCAGAATACCTGCCTGCGAAGGCACACGTTTGCTGCCATACCTGGTCAGCAAGAGTGTCCCGAGCCGTGCCGCTGCCACTGCCAGAGCAGCCGTAACCAACACCTCGCCATGTTCACTATGGGCGATCACGGCCAGCGGCACAAAGACCTCCCGCCATCCATAGACAAAGGGAAGAAACGCCCTGACCGCGGCCTCTGGCCATGGCCCATCGGTGTTTGCCCTCGCCGGTGCCCCGGGGTTCCGCCGGTCCATCAGCGTGCCAGGTCCGTTGTCAACGCAGCAACCACCCTCTCGGGCTGAAGGGGATCGATCCAGACTTGAAACCATTGCCGAATGGTCCCATCAGGTCCACCAGGCACCCGGGCGGTTTTTCGGCGAGCCAGGCGACGGTCGGATGATTGTCGGCATTGCCCGGAAAAGGGACTGCCGAATCATCGATCTGTGCAGGAAAGAGAGTTCGTCGAAGGGTTGCAGAGCAGTCATCGCCGCACAGGAGGAGAAAGAACTGGCCAGGTCGGCGGACTGACACAGGCGAGGGCAACCGGACCCGCACCATGGTTCGTTGGTCCGGTTCAAAGCGGCCCACGAGGATAGCAGGTTGATCCACTGTTAACTCTGGTTCGCCACAGAATCCAGTAGATCCGAGTCTTTGATGATCACTCGGCCACGCTGGGTTGTGATCAATCCCTGTTTGCGAAAACGACTCATGACGCGAATCGCTGTCTCTACAGTCGTTCCCGTCATATCGGCCAGATCCTGACGGGTCAAACGCATCTGGATTTTGATGCCATCGTCGGTATCTGCGCCGTTGTACATGGCCAGACGAATCAACGCGCGCGCGATACGGCGCTCGACGCGATCAATGGCAAGGCTCTGCACAAGATCATTGCTTACCCGAAGCCGCCGTCCCAATTCATTGATCACAGCCAGTGCAAGAGTTGGGTGACGCTCCAGAAGATCCAGGAAATCATCGCGGGCGATACTGATCACCGCGACCTCTTCCATGGCCTGGGCAGTCTGCCCGTAGCGAGCCCCTTCGAAGACGGCAACCTCGCCCAACATGCGCCCCGGCCCAAGCACGTCAAGCACGACATCTCGTCCATCCACAGAATGCCGCACAAGTTTGACACGCCCCATCCACACCACGTAGAGGAATTCCGGCTCCTCGCCCTCGAAGAACAAAAAGCCATCACGTGCAAAGCAAAGACCGTTTAAAAGGTTGGCAACTTCCTCCCAATCCCGCTCCCTGAGCGAGGCAAAGAGTGGCACCGTGCGAACTGCCTGCACCATGTTCAATTGAAGCTTGTCCACGGGAAGTTCCTCGTTGCCCTCCAGTCGAGTCAGGGGTTCCGGCACGATAGACCATAATATTTCCTGCCGAGATAAGTGCACCTGGGCACAACCATAGCATTATAGCACGGCCCAGCAGGGGTGGCAATTTGCATCCCGGATTCCCATACCCCTGATTTGACAATATAGAACATTCGTGCTACACTCGCCTTTACATGCTTTCCTGGTTGATCGAACCAGGGAGCTTTTCATCCAGCCGACGCCCATTGATCTGGGCACGACAAGCTAATATTCAGGAGGCACACTATGCGTGGCGACGGCAAAAATAAGGCCTTGGAAACAACCCTGGCCACTCTCAAAAAGCGTTTTGGTGAAGGCGCCATCATGAAACTGGGCGAGGCAGCTGACCTGCGGGTCGAAGCCATCCCCACCGGCTCCCTCTCCCTCGACCTGGCTCTTGGCATCGGTGGCGTGCCCAGA
>JAYELL010000064.1:0-2462 GCA_034717495.1 Chloroflexota bacterium
CGAAGGCGCTGCCGTCGTCGCCGATCAGCCATCCCCAGCCGCCGGCGCGTGCGACACGGCTATTGCCATCAATGCCCATAGCAATAGTCCCCGTCCCCGCAATGATGACGATGCCGGGGGATCCCCCATGGGCGCCGGCCAGAGCAATTTTGGCATCGCTGCAGACGTGAACAGCCCGGGATTGCACGAGATCTGCCAGGATCGTCTTTGCAGACTCGGCCTCACGGGTGCCGGCGACGATGCCAGTGGCGCCCACGACTAAGGCTGCCAGGGAGAGAGGTTCCAAGCGGGCGTCTGCCCACGCATCTTGTAGAGCTTGAGTTATGGACTTGCCAAATCGTTCCCGCCCCCCGCTTGCGTCCAGGTGGGTCAATGGCAGGCTTTGGCCATGACCGAGGACTTCTCCCTGCCGGTTGGCCAGCACGCAGCGGGTCGAGGTCTGCCCGCCGTCGATGCCACAGACCAACGCCTCCTCGCCGGGGCTCATTGCGCACCTGCCAACGCCTCGCGTACCAGACCGCCAGCCTGCGCCAACAGCGCCCGCGCTTCTTCCGGTGAATCGTCGATGAGTTGGCTGACAATGGCGACCTTGACGTCCCTTTGGCTGGCATCCAGCGCGTCCTCGGCACGGGCTTCGTCAATGCCACAAGCCTCGGCTACGATGCGCACGGCTCGATCCCGAAGCTTGAGATTCTGTTGGCGCATGTCGACCATCAAATTGCCGTAGGTCTTGCCCAGGCGCACCATGACCAGCGTACTCAACATATTGAGCACGAGTTTTTGGGCCGTACCGGCCTTCAAACGGGTGGATCCCGTGATTATCTCCGGGCCAACCAGTGGAGCGATCACATGATCCGCTAACCCGGCCAGTGGAGAGGGCAGGTTGCAGATCAAGGCTACCGTAAGGGCTTCCCGATCGCGGGCCTCTTCCAACGCGCCAGCCACAAACGGGGTGCGACCGCTGGCAGCGATCCCCACCACGCTGTCCAGGGAACTTGTCTCGGTTTCTGCGATAGCCAGCCGGCCAGCTCCCCGGTCGTCCTCTGCTCCTTCCTTAGCGGTCGCGAATGCGGTTCGCCCGCCGGCCATGATACCGACCACCTGGCCCGGATCGGCGTTGAAGGTGGGAGGGCATTCAGCAGCATCCAACGCGCCCAGCCGCCCCGACGTGCCCGCGCCTACATAGATCAGCCGACCACCCCGGATCATGCGGGCGGCGATAGCGTCCACCGCAGTTGCGATCGCCGGCAGGTTGGGACGCAGGGCTGCCACGGCACGCCGGTCGGCCAGGTGCATCAAACCAACCATCTCAAGGGTAGTGAGCAGATCCAGATCATTCGTGAGGACGTTGCGCTGTTCTGATGTCCAGACCAGCTTCGCGGGCGGTTCGTTCCAGGTTGCTGACGAAAGAGCATATCCCAACGATTCCAGCGCCAGCAGACCGGCACCCACATCGGCAGCATCATGCGGCAATTGAGGTCGGACCGAAGGCAGCCGGGTGCGCACCGCCTGGTTCACCACCTGGCGATAAAACTCATTGTTCGTCAGGAGTCTGCCGGCAAGTACCAGGGGGAAGGGGTTAGATTCCAGGTTCAGGCGGCCAGCCACAGCCGCGGCGGCGTCGGCCAAAGCATCGGCGCCCAGGGCCACGACTTCGGCCGCTACCAGGTCGCCTGCCTGGGCCGTATCGAGAACCAGCGGTGCCAGGGCGGCAATGTCGCTGACGGCTCGTTCCGGTGCATAGATCCATCTGACCAGATCGGAAGCTTGCGCCAGCCCCAAGAAACCAATAATGCGCTTGCTCAGGCCGGTAGGAAGATCGCTCTGATCGGCCGCTCGGGCGACCGCTCTGAGGGCCTGCTGGGCCAATGAGTAGGCACTGCCGCGGTCCAACGCATATCCCCAGCCACCGGCCCTGGCCTGGTCACCGGCCGCATTCTCCCCGTAGGCAATCATCCCCGTGCCTGCGATGAGTACTGCCCCGATACGAGTACCTGCGCCGCCCATTAGGGCCGCCAGGGCATCGGTCACCACCTGGCCCCGGGTGCCCGGCAACATCACCCCCTGTAGTTCCTCTATCTGGCGAGTATCCTGCGCTCGACCGCTACCGGCCAGAGCCCAGGTGACCCTGGCGGCCTGGCTTAGGTCAACGCCCGCGGAGGAAGCTGCCTCCTGCATGGCATCCCAAAGGGCTCTTCGCATACCTGCCAGACCGACGACGTGGACGTTTGAAGATCCCCCGCGGCCGCGACCCATTACCTGGGCCTGCCGGTCCATCACGACGGCCGATGTTTTGCTGGCACCACCGTCGACGCCGATCACGAATTCGCTCATGGGACGCCTCCTTGTCAATACAGAAGTGCGTTTTGTCGTTGGCCGGCGAACTCGGCAAGCTCTTGCTGCCAGCCAGCCTCGATTTCCGGCACCGGCGTCCCTGCGTTGATCTGATCTCGCACCCGATC
>JAYELL010000064.1:2472-35681 GCA_034717495.1 Chloroflexota bacterium
TCCGTACCCGCCAGATGGTCGAAATGAGGCAGTTGCCAGGCGAAATAGTTGGCGTAGAGAGTCTTGATCGTTGCTATCAGGTGCATTCCCATGGTAACAGGGCGAAAGATGTCGCGATCCAAGACGTGAACCTGTACGCCGCCGCAGGGTTGATCAGCCCATTTGCTTGCTGTTGGCTCGAAGAAGGCGGGTCGGAAGCGCACGCCGGCAAGCCCCAAATCGTTCAGGGAATCCGCCAGGGCCCAGGGATCCACCCAGGGCGCGCCGAGGACCTCCAGCGGCAGCGCGGTGCCCCGTCCCTCGCTTACGCTGGTACCCTCGATAAAGCAGGTGCCAGGATACACCGCCGCCGTTTCCAGCTTGGGGATGCCGGGCGAAGGGGGAACCCAGGGTAGCCCGGTCTCGTCGAACCACATGTCCCGCCGCCAGCCAGCGCAGGGAACGACCGCCAGATCGCAGCCAACGCCCCAGTCTGTGTTGAAGAGCTGCGCCAGTTCACCAATGGTCAAGCCATGGCGCACCGGCAGCGGGCCACAGCCCACGAAACTTTCAAAACCGGGCTTCAGTATCGGTCCTTCCACCACCTCACCACCGATGGGGTTCGGGCGATCACAGACGATCACCGGTAAGCCGTGCGCTGCTGCCGCCTGCATAGCGTAGAGGAGGGTCGTCATGTAGGTGTAGAAACGCACCCCTACTTCCGGGATGTCGAATACCAGGATGTCGATGCCCGCCAACATCCGGGCGGTAGGCTTGAGCTGTTCGCCATACAGGCTGTGGATGGGCAGGCCGGTGCGTGCATCGGTAGATGAATCTACCGGTATCGCGTCATGAGCCCCACCTGAAAAGCCGTGCTCGGGACCGAATAGCGCGGCAAGCTCGACCTCCGGTTGCCGAAGCAACGCATCGACAGTGCCGGTCAGGTCGCCGGTGACCGCCATAGCGTTGCTGATCAGTCCCACGCGCGATCCTGTGATGAGATCCAGGCGTTCCTTCAATAACAGGTCGATTCCAAATTGTACTGCCATAGGTCCTTAGCCTTTCAACCCGGAGACCATCATGCCCTCGACGAAATAGCGCTGAAAGAAGATGAACAGCAGGGCTACCGGGATGGTCGCCATGGTAGACACTGCCATGGCCACAGCCCATTTCGGCTCGCCTGTCTGCGGTTGTGTGAAGAAGGTCAAGCCCACGGGCAAGGTCAACAGTTTCTGATCCTGGACAACCACCAGGGGCCAGATGAAGTTGTTCCAACTGAAAAGAAAGGTGATGATGGCCAGGCTGGCCGATGCGGGGCCCAGCATCGGCAGGACGATGCTATTGAAGATCCTGAACTCGCTGGCGCCGTCGATGCGCGCGGCGTCCAATAGCTCGTCGGGGATGTTGTAGGCGAATTGCCGCATCATAAAAACACCGAACGCTGTGACCAATCCCGGCGCGATCAGGCCCATATAAGAGTCCTGCCAGCCAAAGTTGCGGATCAGAACAAACAGGGGGATGAGCAAAACCTGGAAGGGTACGGTCAGGATGCTCAGGATGAAGATGAAGAAGAGGTTGCGGCCCGGAAAGCTGAACTTGGCGAAGCCGTAGCCGGCCAGGGCGCTGAAGAATATGGTGGTCACGGTCTGGACGCCGGAAACCAGAAAACTATTGAAGAACCACCAGTGGAGCGGCGTCAATTCGAACGCGTACGCGTAGCGCCCTAAACCTTGGAAATCCTGGGGAATCCAGTGGACGGGAGTGGCGAAGATCTCCGATTCCGCCTTGAAGCTGGAACTCACCATGAAGAATATGGGGAAGAAGAAGAGCAGAGCAATGATGCCGGCGACGAGAGTCATAAGGCCCGATCGCATTCTTGAGCGCGTACTCTTTCGGGATTTGATCACAAGAGCGTTGCTGTCCATGACAGTCTCTCCGGAAACTCACTTGAGCGAGAAGTCTTCGCTGCGACCTACGGTCATCTGCAAGGCCGTGAAGATGATGATAATGGCAAACAATATCATCGACACCGCGGCCGCATCGCCCATGCGGAAGAACTGGAAGCCATATTTCCAGATAACGACGCCCAGGGTAGTGTTGACGTCTACCGGACCGCCCTGATTGGGACTCATGACGAACTGGATGGAAAACCCCTGAAAGGCGCGAATGGTCGAGATGGCGGCGACGAACACGGCGGTCGGGCGTAGGAGCGGTAGTTCCACGTGCCACAGTACCTGCAAACGATTGGCGCCATCGATGATTGCGGCCTCGCGCAGTTCCACAGGCACCGCCATCAGTCCCGCCAACCAAATGAGCATGTAGAATGGGATGATGTGCCAATCGTGGACCATGATCGACATGAGGGGGGACAGCGTGAGGTCGTAGAGCCACGGAATCTGGGACTGCCCGACCAGTGGCCCGATAATCGCGGTAATCACACCGCTGGGGTTGAGCAACACCCTCCAAACGACAGAGATCACGACGATGGAAGGCAGCAGCGGCGTGAAGAAGAGAGCCTTGAAGAACTCGCGCCCGCGGAAGACCTGTGCGAAGAGGAGGGCAGCGCCCAGTGATAAAATCCAAACGGGAATGGTGCTACCCAACACAAAGCCTATCGTCACGGCCAGCGATTTCTTGAAGAGGCGATCGCGCGTGAAAAGATCCAGGTAGTTCTCCAGCCCTACCCACTGCGGCGGCCGCAGCAACGTGAAATCGGTCATGCTGTAGTAGATGCCGGTAACGATCGGATAAAGAAAGAATATGGCGAAGAAGAGAACCGCCGGCAACACGAAAATCAAGCCCCAGATTTGCCGCCGAGCGACCACTGATCGTTGCTTTCCCCCGGGTCGGAATGCTTGCATGAGACACACCTGCCTGGGTTGGCTCCCGGCACCTCTGAAGGCAATACGCTCCGCATTCGCAGAGGTCGCCTCCAGAAGTGCCGGTGAGTTCGGCTTTCCAAAGTCCTATTTGATCCTGGTTTTTCCTGTCCCTCTTCCTTTTGTTCGTTTTGGCCGCCGAGCAAGAGGACGAGTACGAATATGAGGGACGAGATCTTGGTAGGACCGGTAGGCCTCCTGAAAGATCGAGCCAAGCTACTGCCCGGTCGCATCTTCCTTGGCACGGGCCAGGATTTCGCTGATCTCTTCTTCCGTTTCCGCCAGGACGGTGTCGATATCCTCACCGCCGATGACGACGCGATCTCGCATCCGCCCCATGGAGTCGATGGTCTCGTTGAAGCCCACGAAACGCGGATGGAAGAAGCTCTTGTTGATTTCGTCCACGAATACAGGCATGATCTCGTTGGCTGCAAAATCATCCGACGCCACGTAGGATGCCACTGGCTGGAACAGGCCGGCCTCGTTCAGATAGCGATCCGGAGCCCCGGTCAGGTGGGCGATTAGCTTCCAGCCCGCAGCCTGCTTGGCGGGGTCGGCGCGGGAATTGACCATCAGGTAGAAGGCGAAGTTAGCGAACCCGCTGTCGTTCACGCCATCCGCCCAACGCAATTGGGGATGGATGCTGTAGTTGATGCCGGCATCCTCGATAAGAGGTGCGCCCCAGTTGCCGAAGGAGCACTCGGTCGCCAGCTCACCTGCCTGGAACGCATCGCGCGAGGCAGTGTACTGGGGACCACCCAGGTTGTATTCGTTGGCCCAGTCGTTCCAGTAGCTCAAGACTTTCTTGACTTCCGGCGTATTGATATTTGCCGCGTAGTTCTGGTCGTCGATCATGTTGCCGCCCAACTGCTGAACCATGGGGTTGAAGTGCAGCATCATGTACATAGCAGCGGTCCAGTTGAAGTCGAAACCGCGTTGGATGGGGTTGCCGTCCTCATCACGTACCGTAAGCTGTTCGGCAACATCGACCATCTCCTCCCAGGTCGTGGGGAAGTCGGTCGCCGGATCGAGTCCTGCTTCTTTCCAGAGATCGTCGTTGGTAAAACATGCGTAAGCGCTGAGCTCGGTAGGTACGCCGTATAACCCACCATCGTAGGTAGCGCCGGCCAGTAGGTTGTCGGCGATTTCGCCTTCTCCATACAGGGCCTTGACTTCGTCAACGGATTCGAAGCCCCAGCCAGCGGGGTCAACAGCTGCCAGAATGCCCTCAAGATAGTACTGGGCGTTGAACGGCGTGAACTGATTGAACACGTCAGGCCCTTCTCCCGATGCCAGCGCGGTGTTGAGCGCGGTGAAGAAATCGGGAACGAGTTCATACTCGACCGTGATGTCGGGATTTTCTTCCATGAACTGGGCGATGCGCTCCTCGTCGATGGGCACGCGGGGCGCATGGTCATGCATCCACAGGCGGATGGTGACCGGCTCGGCCGCCGGTTCCGCTTCTTCCGCAGGCGCAGGCTGTTCAGCCTCCTGGGCCGGCGCTTGCTGGGCGGGCGGCGCAGCCGGCGCTACGCAGGCTGCCGCAACCAGGGATAGCACGGCCACTAGGACCAGCAGCCGGGCCATTAAGCTATGATGCTTGAGATTCATTAGGGTCCTCCTTCTAGGACTGGTAAAGGGTTCTTCGATGGCGCAGAATCCGACGAACTCGGTCAAGCGCCGTTACGACAGGACTTTCTCGAAAATCGTGAACTCCCGCAGCGGCTCGAAGCCAACTCGGGCATAAAGGCGTGCCGCGCCGGTTGGCGCCCACAGGAAGTAAGAAAAAAAGACACCTTGCCTGCGCATTTGATTCAGGCAACGAACTAGCAGCAGACGGCCAATGCCGCGCTGGCGGTAGGCCGGATGAACACCGAAGGGGCCGAAACGTTCTCCTCGTTGTTGGCAAAAGCCTACCACCTGGCCACGGTGCTTTGCTACCAGCCAGCAGATGCGCTCCTGGTCGACTCTGTCGAAATAGGCCAGTAAATGATCTCTGGCATGGCGATACCAATCCCAGCCAAACTGCTCGGCGATGAAAGGCAGAACGTCCGGTAGATCGCGGGCAGTAAGGGACTTGATCGTGATACCTTCCTCTTGCTTCAGCTGTTGTTCCAGGGCGCCAACCTCGTCCGGAATCACAAAACCAGTCAGTTTGATCCCCATGCTGGAGGCAACTTCCATCACTGAAAAGCCCAGCGAATCTCCCAGGAAGGCGTATGCAGCAGGATAGGCCTGTCTGTCAACTCCGGGCACGATGTAATTTGGAACGTACGGTGCAATGCTGATTCGCTCGCGCCTTTGGGCCGCGAAATTGCCCAGCAATTGATCGAATAGCTGGCGCCCGACTCTCTGGCGTTGGTATCTCGGGTCGACGCCAAAGGCCGTGATCCAGGCCTGATCGGGCTCCAGCCCTACGCTGAAGAAAGGGACCTGGCGGGTGATTCCCACGATGAATCCGACAATCTGTCCATTCTGCTCTGCCACCGGAAGGTTTGCCGCCAGAAAATTGGGATCGAGTAACACCTGGCGGCAAAAAAAGGCCTCGGTCACCGGGTCGAAGCGGAGGGCTTTGTTCCAGACCGTCAGGAGTTGTGCCAGGTCAGAGGCCTCGAAGGAACGGATACGCAATTGACTCACCTTCTGAAAAGAGGACGATTGCCAAGGCTTATTCTGATAGCGTCACGTGGCCACTACTGTTTCCCGACTAACAGGTTTGTTTTGAATGCGTCTCATCAACTCAGAGACGGAGTCTTCACCGTGTTGTCGCAGCAAAGATTCGACCTGCTGGCCGTCATGTCTGCGCAGGGCTGCCAGCATGGCTCTGTGCTCTTTCATGGCATTGGCGAATCGCCTGGGCGAAGAGGGGTATTGCTGCCTGAGGCGTTGCGTATAATTCCAAAGCTGGTGCAGGATCTCCTGGGCTTTTTCGTTTTGATACCAACTGCTTATCTCGGAATGAAATCTGTAATTGCAGTCGTAATAGACACCGTACTCTTGTCTGTCCAGGGCTTCTTGCATCTCTGTCAGAATGTTCTCCAGGTCTTCTAAATCTTGATCGTCAATAGTTTCAGCCGCTTTGCGACCTGCCAGCCCTTCAATAACGGACAACAATTCATAAGCCCCGAGCACACCTTCAACAGACATTGGAGCCACAATTGCGCCCCGGTACGGCTGTGTTACAACCAGCCCCTCGTCCTCAAGCCGGAACAGTGCCTCCCTTACAGGCGTCCTGCTGACGCCCATTTCCTCGGCAAGATCAGTTGTCTTGAGCTGCTCATTGGGTACCAACGTGCCATCGATGATCGCGTCTCGTAGCTTATTCAACACCAATTCAGAGGTGCGAGGTTGGGTTCCCAGAGAACCGATTTTTTTTGAATTAATTTTCTTCGTGATCATCGCAAATACGCGCCACCGTTTACATCGATGGTGGCACCCGTGACGAACCGGGCCTCATCGCTGGCCAGATACACGGCAGCGTAGCCAATATCTTCCACCGTCCCCAGCCCCAGCGGTATCGCTGCCGATAGTTCTCGGATCTCTTCTGAACCATGAGTCTGGAGCAACAGTTCCGTGTTTATCAAACCTGGGGCGATGGCATTAACTGTAACTCCGTAGGGTGCTGCAGTCCGGGCCACGGTTTTGGTCAAGCCAAGTTGACCGCTCTTGGTTGCCGCATAATGGGCATGGCCAAACAAAGCGCCTCGCTGGCCGACAATCGAACTGATATTGATAATGCGGCCCGATTCCTGGAACCTCATAATTTCCATCGCGTACTTCGAACACAGAAAAGTACTGGTTAGGTTCGTATCGATAATCTGATGCCAGTGTTTCAGCGAAATCTCAAAAATGTCCTCTGGTAGTGTGGTCCCGGCGTTGTTGACTAGAATGTCAAGCCTGCCGAATTCCTTCTGTAATTCCATAAAAAGGTGGTGGACATCGCTCTCCTGGCTTACGTCGGCCTGGACCGCCAGAGCGCGTCTTCCCAACGCCTGGATTTGATCCACGACCTCCCCCGCTCGATCAGAAGAACTTCGATAATTGACCACAACATCTGCCCCTGCCTGGGCAAGTGCGCGGGCAATCCCGGCACCCAGGCCGCGCGATGCGCCGGTAACAAGAGCCACTTTCTGTGTGAGAGAAAACATGGTATAGCTTCTGGAAACCCTTCGTTGTGGATATTGGATACTGAATCCAAGATATCACGAAAGCCGGGCTTTGTCAAGGGTTTTTTGTCCAGCAATTCCAGCTATGATCGTTCTACATTTGTAGCGAACTCGACTACACAAGCGCCAAGCGGAGCGAGTTGGACGTTGATTGTCTTATCCGACAGCTTCCAAACGCCAGGATTCTTTCGTCCGTTCTCATCCAAACAATACTAATTTTCAATGCCATCGTCTCATTAGTCCTCTCCTTTGATGATGGCAGTCACTTTTTGGTGCCAGGCTACATCTTCCCACATCCCCAGGAATT
Organism: Chloroflexota bacterium; assembly: GCA_034717495.1. Classification (NCBI taxonomy): domain Bacteria; kingdom Bacillati; phylum Chloroflexota; species Chloroflexota bacterium. The sequence goes on from JAYELL010000064.1 coordinate 9,804, forward strand.
GAGGGTGGCAGAAATTCGAGGAGCAATTGAAACTGTATCCATACTTTCTTCCCAGCCTGGCTCCAATCAGCCCAGCTTCTTTGATGATATCCCATTTCAGCAGCGGGTGGTCGCGCCAGTTGATCAGGCCCCACCCCTCGGTGTTTCCGAGCGGGATTCCGAATTGATCAGACAGGTTTTTGGCCTCTTTGACCCGGGCTTCGAGCCAATTTTCATAGGCCGGTTTATGAGTTTGCCAGCGCTCCCACAAGGCGGCGTAAATTTCGTCGAACCGATAGTCCTGCGGGATGTACCGGGCCGCACCGGGAATATAGGAGGGTTCTCTGTTCTTTTCGATCCGATAAAGTTTTTCAGGAATTCCAAAGGGATGAATCTCCTCAACATAGCCGGTGCCCTCCACAAATTCATCGTATTGGGCGATCCACAGGTGTATATCCAGCAGATCAAAACTGGCGTAATCGCGCTCCAGATCGTATTTCCAATAATCGTAAGTCTGGCTGGTGAAGATATCCAGATCATTCCATTTTGCTTTCAGACCGAAAATTACCTCATTGATGAAGTCCCAGTAGAATTCGACTTGCTTACTGTTGAATATCCTTCCTGCTTCCACCGGCTGCGACATGGTACCCAAGGTTTGTGACAGCCAGTAAAAACAATTGCAGATTGGATACTCGTTTAGGATATCAACGTAGATTACGTTTTCGAGACATTTATTCTCATCCAGGAAAGCGATGGTCTCATCCCAAACCCTGATGAGTTCCTGTGCCCCCTGAATCTGATCGTTCCGCTGGTCATCGGTGGGTTTGAACCAGGTTGAAAGACCGACAAATATGTCTCGTTCCTGACACTTTCGGATGAACTCCACCACGGATTTGCGGGGGTTGATATAGACTGTATATTCATTCCCCCATGCCGCGATCCCGAGGAAATGTGGGAAGGTTCCGGGTGGATCTTTGAAGACCTCGACCAGTGCTCCATCCGGAGCCTTGGCGATCAGGTGCGGGAAAACGTCGATCCGCACGGCATTGTAGCCCCGTTCTACCAACTCATCGAGGGCCTTATCCCAATCTTCGAACCCGCCTCCTTTATAACGGCGGCGTATCCATGATGAGTCCCACATGGTAATGGCGAGGGGTTTTTGAAAATCTCTTATGCTTGGCATGGTTCTTCTCCTCGCATATTCAGTGAGGGGTGTGAATAACTCGAAAACTTGACACAGTCGGCCAGGTGGGCATCTCAAATGGTGACGAAACCATACAAGGAGGCCCCCAATGGACTTCGGAAGGCCTGACTTGGCCGATTATGCGCAGCTCAGGTATACCCTGTTCGACCAGTTTGAGCAAGCGGAGCAGCAGACACAAATCGATTTGCTGCTCGTTGGCGTGACGGAGAACACCCATGAACTTCTCGTGCAGGCAGGGTGGATTTGGCGGACTGGTTCGGGTTTGAGGCCACTCGCACAACCGGGGAAAGCAGTCGTGTCAAGGACCTTGTGGATATCTTGCTGATCGTCGAGTCGGAGTCGATATCGGCAGAGACGTTGTGGAGAGCCCTGGAGGCAACTTTTGGGGCGCGAAAGACGCACGGGCTGCCGGAAGGAGTCCAGCCCCATCAATGTTGGTTCGCCGCCCTACCGGGCGATGGCGGCTTGCGATGCGGTGTGTTTATCCTTGCTCTCTAACTGACAGCAAAAACTCCAGGCTGCTGCGGGTTCCCTGCAGGAAGTCGCCTGCCCCCTCGAATTCGCTGCAAACCGCTCCCCGGTAGCCGGCCTCAACCAATGTATCCAGCCACAGAGTCAAAGGCAATTCACCTTGACCAGCCGGTACGAACTCAAAATTGCCGTCTTGCCAGATGCCATCTTTGATATGCACATTGACGACGTGAGGCAGCATCGCCTCGAAGTCTGCCTGTGCCTGTACCAGGCTGTGACCTGCCCAGCAGAAATTACCCGTATCCAGAGTCAGGCCCACGTTGTCTGCGCCAATGTCATTGACCAACCGAGCCAGCAGCGGACCATCGTAGAGCAATCGGCCGTGGTTCTCGATGGCCAGGCTAACACCCAACGGCTCGGCCAGGCGGGCAGCTTGCTGGAAGCCGGCTATTTGCGTGGACCAGGATGCCGCTAGCGTCAGGCCCGGTTTGAGATCGCCAGGAAAAGCCCGTACAATGTTCACACCCAGGTTCGAAGCCAGGCGACAGGCTTCCAGTAGCCGCTCTACCTCGTGCGGTAGTGCGGTCAGGTTTTCCTGGGCGAAGTCGTTGTATCCACTGATCCCGCTGATCCACACGCCGGCTGCCTCAGCCCAAGCACGCATTTTAGCGGCAGACCGCTCGTCCCATGCCAGGTCGTGATGTTGCTCCGTCCGGTAGTTGATTTCCAGGCACTCGCCGCCCATGGCTCGTACCTGGTCGAACACCTGGGGTAGTGGTGTGCCACTCCAGCCCAGACTCACAGCACCTATTCTCATCTGGTCCTCTATTACAGCTTCCATGCGACTGGTTCTCCCATCAAGCATTGGCTCACAGATGCATACAGATTGGATTGATAGCGGTCAGTCTTTTCTATAACAGTGCCAGCGACCTGTCTGCAACAGGCGGCCCACCTGTGGCGACTAACCCCAAGCCTGTTGGATTTTGGTCATCGCCTCTACAATACTGTCCATGTCAGACCGGCTACCCAGCAAAGCGTACTGGAAAAGCCAGATCGTGTGCTGGGAAGCATACTCGGCATTTGGACAGGCCGGCAGTATGGGCAGTCCCGCATCATCCACAGTCCAGGATGCATCGTCAGCGGGCCCTCTTTCTGCCAGGGCCCGGCGAATGGCAGGCGAGTGATTCAGCGGCACGTAGCCGGGGCTGCAAGGTTCGATGCCTTCAGCCCGCAGCGCTGCGATGAATTCATCCCGACCTCGCCCGCCGAAGGCTGCCGGGTCGTAGCACATGATGAACAGATGGCGAGCGTGCCGGGTGACTCGCGGATTGGCCGGCAGTGGCTCAATGCCTGGCACCTGGGACAACGACTGAGACAGGTAGTGAGCGCTGGTTTCACGCCGATCCGCCTGCTCAGGCAAGCGCTCGATTTGGGCTAGCAACACGGCTCCCTGCCACTCGGTCATACGCAGATTCCAGCCTAACCGCTCGTGCTGATACCAGAGACCACCTTTCACCCGGCCCACGTTGTGCAGCGACCAGCATAGATCGGCCAGTTCCTCATCGTTGGTGATGACGATCCCTCCTTCGCCGGCTGTGATGTTCTTGCTGGATTGGAAGCTGAACGCGCCTAGATCGCCAATGGCGCCGACCCGTTGCCCGCGCCACTCAGCGCCCCAGGCTTGACAAGCGTCCTCAAGCACCTGTAACCCGTGGCGCCGGGCGATGACCAGTAGTGCATCCATGTCGGCCGGCTGCCCGCCTAGGTGTACCGGCAGAATGGCTTTGGTGCGCTCGCTAACGGCTTTCGCTACCTGAGCCGGGTCCAGATTATATGTGTCGAGATCGATGTCGACCAACACGGGCGTAGCGCCGGCCAGCAGCACAGCGCTGACCGTGGCAATGAAGGTGTAAGGTGTCGTGATAATCTCATCGCCGGGGCCAACGCCCAGAGCCCGCAACGCCATCTCCAGTCCCAAGGTGCCGTTGGGAACACAGACCCCAAAACGGGCACCCTGGAACTCGGCAAAACGTTGCTCGAACTCGTGAACCTTGTTGCCGGCCAGTACGCCCCACTGCCCGGACTGCAGTACATCTCGCAGGTGGCGCTCCTCGCGTTCGTCGAACACAGGCCAGGCCGGGAAGGGCTCGCCGCGCACGGGGTTGCCACCGTCGATAGCTAAGTGGTTTGACATAAGTGTTTCCTTTTTGCGAATCTCAGTAGATCCAAATTCTGAATCTTTCGTCTCTGCAGCAGGAAACCGGGCCACAGTCGCAAAGTCCGTGCGGGAGAGACTCATCCTGGTCTAGTGGTTCATCAATTCCTGGTTTCCAGATCGGACGGTGAAAAACATGTTTGATCTACTGAATCTACCGATCCACCAACTGAATTTCAAGGCCTGTCCTGGCCGACTCATAGACGGCCAGAATGATTTCGATGGAGGCCCGGCCCTCAGCGCCGTCGATCATGGGAAGATGATCCTCTTGAATGGCCTGCACCATGTCGGCCAGTTGTCTGCGGTGCAGTTCAAAGCCAATACCGGTGGGATCGCCTGCTCCACTCCCCTGGCTGCCCTCCAGGTTCAGCATGGCTTCCTCTTCACCGGGAGCGGCATCGCTCAGTTTCCAGGTCACGATGCGACCTTCGTGCAGTACGATGGTACCGCGGTCGCCGTGCAGGGCTACCATGGCCGGCAGTCCCGGCCAACAACTGGTTGCTCCCTGGATGGTAGCCATCCCACCGCTGTCCAGCATCAGGACCGCGGCTCCTGTGTCCTCGGTTTCCATGCGATGCGCCAGCGTGTTGACGCGCCCGAAGACGGAGTTGACAGGACCGGCCAGCCACTGCATCAAGTCGATGGCGTGGATCGACTGGTTCATCAAGGCGCCGCCTCCATCCAGTTCCCAGGTACCGCGCCATCCGCCCATATCGTAATATTCCTGCGTGCGATACCACTTGACGCGGGCATCGGCCATGGTCAACCGGCCCAGGCGACCCGCCTCGACGGCCTTTTTGGCCTCCTGCGACCCGGCCATGCAGCGATAGGGAAAGATGCAGGTGGTCTTGACGCCGGCAGCACGGGCCGCAGCCAGAATCTGATCGACTCGTTCCAGCGTGACGTCCAGCGGTTTCTCGATGACCAGGTGCTTGCCGGCCTCAGCAGCAGCCACCGCCTGTTCAGCGTGGGCGCCGGTGGGCGTACAGATACACACTACATCGGCGTCGGGATGCACCGCCGCTTCCAGGTAGTCGGGTATCCAGAGGGCATCGTTGGCCGTGGCCAGAGCCTGGCCCCTGGCTGGGTTTGTGCTGCCTACCACCGTAAGCCGCGCACCCGGGATGGCAGCGATAGCCTGGGCGTGGACGTGGCCGATGTTGCCGGCTCCTATGACTGCGAAACGCAGGTTTTCCTCTGCCACTGTTATTCTCCTTGGTTGACGGCGAGTGCTGCGCCCAATATGCTGGTGGCACTTATTGCCACTTCAGGCTGCGTCGCCTGCTCATCATTCGATTCTTTCTTTGGATATCATATATTCAGTTAGCTAGCTGTCCAAATTCCGGGCTGCAGCACGGCAGGATATCTACCCGATAAGTTGGACTCGCTGGTAATGTGAGAACTTGACCTCCTCAGAGAGATGGTACATGATTAGAATGTGGAGCGCCCTTGCCCCGACTAAAGCCACCGAGGAGGCAACATGAACGAGATACGTATCGACCATAACATCCTGGTCTCAGCCATCGCAGAGCGGCTGGCCCGTGTGAGCATGCCCGATCCGGTGCGAGCAATTGAGGCCAAGGTGATGACCGAAGCAGACTTGCTGGGCGTTCCCTCTCATGGCGTGCGCATGTTGCCAGGGCTGGTCCAGGCTATTGAAAACGGCCATGTCAACCCGGAACCCCGGCTGGCCTTGGTTCGCGATCACGCTGCCATTTGCACCGTGGACGGCGACCGGGGCCCAGGTCGCTACATCTCGGTCCAGGCCATGAACCTGGCTGTCGAGCGAGCCAAACGCTTCGGCGTCGGCACTTGTGTGGCTGCCAATACCAGCCATTGGGGTCGGGCCCATGCCTACGCCTACCGGGCCGCCCAACAGGGTATGATCGGCATCTGTACGACCAACGCCATATCCAGCATGTTGTCCTGGGACAGCGATCGCTCGCTCCTGGGCAACAACCCTCTGGCCATCGGCGTACCCAGAGGGGCAGACCGGCCGCCGGTGGTCCTGGATATCGCCATGAGCCAGGCAGCCATCGGCAAGATCGCCACCTACCGCCGGGAGGGCCGGCCGGTGCCCATGGGTTGGGGCCTGAATGCAACTGGCCAACCGACAAACAACCCGGCAGCCATCCTGGATGCCGGCAAGTTCCTGCCCTTTGGCGACCACAAGGGCGCCGGCTTATCCTTCATGCTGGAGTTGCTGACCGGCGCCCTGGCCGGAGGCTTGCTCTGCTTCGAGTTTGGAGGCGCCGCAACGGGCTATCTGGACGTCGGCTCCAGCAAGCTGTTCCTGGCCCTGGACCTGGCGGCTTTCATCGAACCAACCATCTTTTTCCAACGTGTCGAAGATATGATCGATTTCATCCACACAGCCGAACCGGAGCGGCATCATCTCTATCCGGGTCAACGGGGCTGGCAAGCGCGGGCCGAGAACCTGGTCAAGGGTGTGCCCCTGCACCCCGATATCGTGGCCGAGTTGACCGCTGCCGGCGTGGTGTTACCAATCACACAATGAGCAGTACGCAGCGCGCATGCTTCCTGGTCCACCCTAATATCGCCCATACCGTTCCGCCGCCTGGCACATGGCTTGCAGATTGGCGAAGGGCGTGCCCATGTTGATGCTGCCGGCCGTAGTCAGCACCAGGCCGCCCCCCTCGCCGATCAGCTCGATGCTTTGACGCGAGCCCTCCAGAACTTGCTCTGGCGTGCCGTCTTTCAGCAACAGAGGCGGCACGCAGCCGTAGATGATGGCCTCGGGCAGTTTGCAGCGGATCAGCAGCGGGTCGACCTCGGGGTCAGGGTTGATGCCGTTGATGCCCAGGTCCAGCAGGAAATTCAGCAGGTGCCCGACTCTGGCGTCGTTGTGATAGAAACGATCGTCCGTCGGGCTGGGCGCCAACTCGGTGTAGATCTTCTCATAAACCGGCAGGAAGAAGCGCTGAAAGTGTGCCGGGGAGACCAGGCCAGCGATGTCATCGAAAAGGCTGACGCCGGTGGCCGGCCCGCCGGTCAGGCGGCGTACCGTGCGCGAGTAGTCTACCGTCACCTGGCCGATCAGTTCCAGCAACGCCAGCATCAGGTCCGGCTCGTCGTACAAGTAGAGCATGAAATCGCCGACGCCGCACAGGAAGTTCAGGATGGTACCCGGTCCGTGTACGGCAGTAACGTCATGCAGGATGCGCCAGCGATAGGGCCGGTCCAGATCGCGGTAGCACTGGACAAACCAGGGCACCAGTCCGGCCTGGGCCAGGTCCAGCCCTTCCATACGCTCAATCAGGGGCGGGATATCCTCGGGACATCGAATAATGTGACCCAGCCAGGGCGTGGAATCCTGCGGATAGTGAATGGGGTTGCCATACACCGAGCCGTGCAGCAGGGAGGAAGAGTCCACCTTGGGTACAAGGCGGAAGCCGATCTCAGCCAGCAGGCGCTCAGCGCAGGCCTCCCGCACCTGTTGCTGGAAGGGGAAGTCCTGGATGTAGCGCTGGTAGGACACGCCCATGAAGTCGATGATCCAGTCCTCGCCCAGTTCGACCAGCACGGGCACCCGGGTGCGATCGCTGGTAAAGGCGGGAAAGACCGGCTGATCCTCCAGATTGTCGCCCTGAACTGCTGCATCGCCGTACAGGCAGCGATCGTTCTCGGCCCAAAAGTCCTGCCACCAGCTCAAGGGTAGAAGCTTGCCGGCCTCAGTCACCTGACTCACTCCCCACCTGCGCTTCCTCGGGCAGCAAATACTTGTTGATGTAGACGTATTCGATGTGCTCGCCCGGCGCGACCAAAACATCGTGCTCGGTGTTGGGCGGGATGTGCAGGATGCAGGGGGCCTCGATGTGAATCCGTTCATCGCCCCGTAACAGGGTTCCCTGGCCCCGGACGACCACGAAGACCTGGTGCCACTCGCTGTGATTGCCCAGGCCGTTGCGACCCGGTCCCTCCACGATGTCATAGCCTACCAGCAAGGCGGGGACGATACCTTTGGGCAGGATATCGCGACAGGTCTGGTTCTGTGAGCCAGGATCGCTGTAGGTTGGGATGTCGTCAAAGCTCTTGAGATAGGCTGTCAAAGGACCTCAATTCATCAGGCAATTGGCATCATGTTGAGGTGACAGATAATCGGTTCTCTCTTCAATACTGGACGTTTTCCAAGAGTTCACGCCCACGCGTATTAGTCAAGTCTGAAGAGACGGCGGGCGTTCTCTCCCATGACCAGAGCGTACTCTTCACTCGACAGGCCGGCATCTTCAACAGTGCCCAGCATGTGAGCCGCCTCGAACAGGGTTGCATCGGTGCCGAACAGCACCCGCTTCGGGCCCACAGCGTCGATGGCTGCTCTGATCTTCTCAGGGTCGGTCCAGGTGCTGCAGATCTCCAGGTAAAGGTTGGTCGATTCCTGGGCGACCCGTACACCTTCCCACCATGCATTGCCGCCCATGTGGGCCAGGATGATAGGTAGGTCCGGGTACGCTTGCGCGGCTGGCAACACGTTCCACGGTGACTCCAGGGGCGACCCAAAAGTATGGATCAGCACCGGCAAGCCGTATTCGGCCATAGCGCCGGTAAGCGCCAGGCTCTGGGGCGTGTCGTAGCGATGCTGGGCCAGCAGCGGGTGTACCTTGATGCCCAAGAACTGCGGGTAGCCTTCTGCTCCCAGGTAGCGCCTCATTTCGGCAATCGACTCTTCCACATAGTTGGAGTTGACAACCACGTAGCCCAACAGCTGGGGGTAGGGCTCGATGGCCTCCGCCATCCTGCGGTTTCCCTCGCAGAAGTCGTAGGCGATGGCCAGACTGGAGGAGAGGATGGTAACGTCGATACCTTGTGCCTGCATGTAGGCCACAATGTCTTCAACCGACAACTGTGCGATGGGAAAGTACCAATTGCCCCAGTGGGCGTGGGCATCAACGATCATGTCCGTCCTCCGTCCGCCAGTAGCCGTTGCAGGTTACCTCCCATGATGGCAGCCCGCTGTTCGTCGCTCAGTGCCGCGACCTCAAGACAGCGCAGCCCGCTGCCCATGGACGACAGTGGCGCGCCCGACCCGAAGATTAGCCGTTGGTGACCCATGGCCTCAACCAGCACCTTCACGGCGCCCGGGCCGTGAAGCAAGCGGGTGGACACGTACAGGTTGGTGCCCGTCTCCAACAAGGCCAAAAAGTCACTGGCCTGGTAGAAGTGCAGCCCCAGGATGGTGGTAACCGTGGTTCCCTCAACCGCACGCGCCACGGCGCTGGGTTGTCCGCCAAGAAAGAGCACGGCGCCTACCGCTTCAAGGGCGTCCAGCACACGGCGCAGCACAGCTTGATCCGGTGTCCACCCCTGATATTCGGGAAACAAGCGCCATAGCCGCACGCCGGCCTCGGTCAGGCGCTGGATCTCCTCCCGGTAGCCCTGGAACCTGCGCAGATCGATGGTGCCGACCGGGATGAAGCGCGGCTGCTCCCGGCACCATGCCAGGGTCTCATCGTTGCCCTCGAAATGGTCGAACAGAGCGCCGCGAGCCGATACCACACAGGCTCGCCGGACGCCATGTTGGTCCATCATCTGCAGGAGACGGCCGGTGGAGATGTCCACCTGGCGCTGTGGCCAGAAGCCGGTCATCGTGTCCAGATCGATAATTTCGTTCATGATACCTTCTTGTCACTCATGCTTTTAGCCCCGTCAGTGCGATGCCGCGTACGATGTGGCGGCGTAGCACGATGAAGACCAGGAGCACTGGTAGGATGGAAATCATGGAACCAGCGTTGATCAGCCCCAGGTCTACCGTAAAACGGTACTGGAACATACCCAGGCCCAGTTCCATGGTCCAAAGATCGCGGTTGCTGGTTATGATCAATGGCCAAATGAAGGCAGCCCAGGCCACCATGAAGGCGAAGATGGCCAGAGCCCCCATGGGGCCACGCAGAAGCGGCAACGCTACCTGCCAATAGATACGCCAATCCGATGCTCCGTCGATGCGAGCCGCGTCCATGAGTTCGTCAGGTAGCGATGCAATGACGTTCTGGCGCATGAAAAAGACGCCGAAGCTCATGATCAGGTAGGGCGAGACCAGGCCAATGTAGGTGTTCACCTGCTTCAATTTCACCATAGTTAGATAGAGCGGGATCATGTAGGTCTCGAAAGGCACCATGGCCGTGGCCAGAATCAGAATGAACAGGAAGGTTTTGCCGGGAAAATTGTACTTGCCGAAGACGAACCCCGCCAGCGTAGAGGTGAACAGAATGGCTATTGTAGAGGCCGTCGCCATGATCAAACTGTTGAGGAAGAAACGTCCGAAGGGTGCGGTTTCGAACACGCCGACGTAGTTTTCGAGGGTAAAAGTTTGCGGGATAAGTTGCGGTGGCCAGGATAGCACTTCGTCCGGTGGTTTCAAGGAAGTAGACAGCATCCAGACGAAGGGCAGCACCATGAGGATAGCCCCTGTCATTAGCAAGATCTGCTTGGCTATGCTAAGTGGCTCGAATCGCTCTCTGAGTGGTTTTTTTTGTGCCATCTCAATCGCTCCTGATCACGCCGAACTGGATGACCGTCAGGACCAGAATAATCAGGAAGAGGACTACCGCCTCCGATGCCGCATAACCGGTTCTGAAGTAGCGAAATGCATTCTCGTAGATGTCGAATACGAGGGTTCGGACGGCATTTCCCGGCGCTCCTTGCGGACCCGCAGTCATGATGAAAACCTGGGTGAAGACGTTGTAGGCGTTGATGGTTGAAATGACGATCACGAACAGCAGGATGGGGCGCAGAAGCGGTAGCGTGATACGACGAAAGATGGCCGAATTGCTGGCGCCATCGATCTCGGCCGCCTCGAAGTAGACCTCGGGAATGGCGCGGATGCCCACCAGGAAGATGACCATGTTGTAGCCAATCACTTTCCAGGTGCTCATGATGATGATGGCCCACATGGCCGTGTCTGGATAGACGAGCCAGCCTACCGGATCGACGCCGATCCAGGAGAGAGCGTAATTCAATAACCCGTAGGTTGGATCATAGATCCACTTCCACACTACGGCCACCGGCACCATGGGTGTGATCACGGGAATGAAATAGATGGCCTCGTACCATCCGCCCAGCCGCACCTTACTGGCCAGTAACGCGGCCAACCCCAGGGCGATAGTCACGCTGAACAGGGTTAGAAAAATGGCAAAGAAGGTGGTATTACGCAGCGATATGAGGAAGAGGTGATCGTTGAAGAGATCGATGAAGTTCTGGAAGCCGACAAAGTTCTCGCGGGGATTGACGACGGAAGAATCGTAGAAGCTGTAGATGAAGTTCTGGGCAATAGGGATGATGCGCAGAAGCAGGTAGATGGCCAGAATGGGAAGAAGCGCCAGGTAGGCGAACATCCGCTTATTCAACTCATTGCGGCTGATGTGGAAGAACCGGGCCAGCGCAATGGTCACTCTGTCCGAGAACCTCTCTTGCTGCAGTCCGGCGGATGTACTCATGATGTCACCTCATGACCGGCGTTGCTGGGGTCCTGGTCGAAGCTGCATGAGTCAGTCCCATGCAGCATAGCGTGATCAACTCTGACTGGGCGCGGACTGGTACACGAAGGTGTAACTATCGCGGTAGTTAGAGGCTCTAGCCGGATCACGGATCCGACTAGAGCAATCGTTTGCAGGGCACTTAATGACTGCGGATCACGGATTCACTTGGGCACAATGGCTGAAGGCCAACCCCGGTTTCACTTCCGCGGCGCTGTACCAACGCGGGTTACATGGGTAATCTGTGCAACCAATTTCGACCTGGACCAAAGGCCTGAGCGGGCAGCCCTACCGATGCACCCGCTCCCTGTACGGGGAACGGGCGACTCGTATTGGGGCTACCCGCTCTGTGTCAATGGATCAGGGGATGGCTTACTCTCCGGCGTACATGTCCGAGCGTTCGAGAACGGCGTTGGTCTCGTTCGCCGCATCCTCGATGACTTGGGCGATTCCCTCGGGGTTGTCCACAAGGCTCTCGTCCAGGTAAGCAGACACCAGTCGCTCGGCTACCTTGGTCAGAACCTCGTCAAAGGGTGCAATGACGAAGTAGCCGAACTCCCCGTAGTCGGGATCGGACATAGTGAAGGCCTCAAACTGCGGAACCTTGTCCGTGACCGGCGAGTAGTCTACGTCCTGGCGGGTAGGCAGCCAGCCCACGTTCTCCAACAGCCACAGCAGGTGCTCGGGCTGTTGCATGTACTGGGCGAAGTCCCAGGCCACATCCGCATTCTCAGCCGAACGGGTAACGTAGATGTTAACTGGATTGGTGATACGACCCCAGCGTTCACCGGCAGGCACGGGCGCCGTGCCATAGTTCAGGTCCGGGTTCTTCTTGGCGATGTCGCCGATAACCCACGACTCGCGGAAGAACATGGCCGTCTGCTCCAACTCGAAGGCCTCGGCGTCGTGCTTGATAGCGTGATCGTCCCAATTGTCCTTATGGACGGCATCGATGTAGTACTGGAGCGCGGCTCGACCGGCGTCGTTGTTGTAGCCGGCTCGGTACTTTCCGTCGACCTCCTCCAGGATGCTGCCGCCAAGGGGATAGAGCACGAACCACCATTTTTCGCCCACTCCTGAGCCCTGGCCCGAGAGGCGCAAGCTGTGGCCGCTGCGGGTCAGGTTGCCGCTATCGTCGTATTGGGCCAGTTGTTTGGCATAGTCGTACATCTGCTCCATGGTCTCGGGCGGGCCGGGCAGACCAGCTTCCTCGAACATGTCCTTGTTCCAGAACAGGGCGGTGCGGCCCATGAACAGGGGCAGGCCGTACTCCTTGCCATCATAAGTATTGTTCTGGTGCATGAACTCGGAGTAGCGTCCCTCCGTATCTGTGAACTCCTGGACGTCGGCCGGTAGTTCAGGGATCAGGCCGGCCTCGATGAACTTCTGGTTGGAGTACATGGATATCTCGATCAGATCAGACGCCGTATCCGAGGGGATGGTGGCCGACAGCTTCTGCTCGAACTCGCGCAGCGGCTGGGTCGTGATCTCCACATCGACGTTGGGGTGATCCTGCTTGTAGGCTTCGGCCACATGCTTGTAGAAGGGTTCCATTTCAGGAAAACCACCCCAAAGGGTCAGGGTGATGGGCTCATCGGCTACCGATTCGGCGGGTTGCGCTTCCGCCGGCTCGGCAGGAGCGGCGGGAGGAGCGGCGGGCACTGCACAGGCCGTGAGCACCATGCTGGCGATAAGTATCAGAACCAGTAGTCGCGGGAACGGCGCATTGAGATTTCTCATCAGGTCTCTCCCTCTATGTGAACAGAAAAGGCAAACAGAAATTGGTTAGACAACGCAGGCGAGATCCTCGTATGTGTTTGGACACCTCCTTTAGCGAGCGCGCTTGATCTGTGGCCGGATGGATAGAACACGCAGACAGATAAGAAACGGGCATTATCCATAGCGTGCGCAGGCAGCGGGGTTCAAGCGGGGTTGATAGAGCTTGGGCTGAAGAAACATGGAAAATCAGTCGACATTGACCTTTCAGGAGAACGGATCGGAAACAACGCCGGAAGGGACTAACACTTGAAGTATAACTGCCAATGAGCATTTGTCAAATCAAGGTGTCTTTTCATAATGGTCGAGTACCTCGCAAGCTCTTGCCATCCAAATTGCCCCCGACCGGTGTGGCGGGGGGGGGGCGGAGTGGGCGAGGGGGAGATGACCAGCTCGTCCCGGGGGATCAGCCTGGCAGACACTGTCCGCGCGCCGGGCACGAAGACAACAGAGCGAGGGGTAGAGGAAGTAAAATCGATGCCGGGATACAGGTCCACATAGCGCACCCTGTCCCAAACCGGCACGTCAGGCTGCCACTGATCGGCGTCGTTGCCGATGAAATAGCTGACCACGGTATCCAGTGGGTCGAAGGTTTCGATGCGTACATCAGGATTGGATCCAGGGAAGGAGAGCTTGATGTTGACAGCGCGGGCGGAGGACGCGGCGACGCGGGGATGGGGCGAAAGTCCCCGTGTCGCTCCCTCGCCGTGTCCCCGTGTCTTCTGCCTCAAAAAGCGTGATCCAGATCGCGTCCTCGGCTAGCCACATGGTGCCGACCGGGCTGCTGTTGAAGTCGAGGTCGGACGATGCTTGTGGGCGCGGCGTTTCAGGCGTGGGATGCGCCGCTGTCGGCAGGCCCGCCGGGCCAAGCAAGACACCGACGAGGAATGTGACGATAAACAATGACCTGACAGAGTTTCTCATGAGCTTTCCCTCCCTGGGAGTAACGTGAGCCCCGCGGGGATCCCACCATCGGTAACAAGTGAATCCAACGCGATCAGACACTATCACCATATCGCATTATGCTGGGGAAAAGTATGATTGGCGATGTGCTTGAGGCGGATCGCCTGATCCTGGCCGGTGCTGACGTTGATGCCGTCGACGCCGAGAATAGATCACCTCTCAGCTGGGCGGCGATACAAGACCAGGTTGCCTTGGGACGGCAGTTGATCGCCAACGGCGCGACCGTCAATCACCGGGACTTGGAGGGAAAGACGGCTGTGTATTGGTCGACGGAGCGGAATCACATCGCTTGTTTGCGCATGTTGCTCGCTGCCGGCGCGAATCCAAGGATCCGCAACCATGCAGGCACAATGCCTGTGGCCCTGACCGATGGTGATATGAAACTGGCGCTACTTATCGCCGGAGGGTAGCGGTTGAGCGAAGTAGCGTACCGTTCAAGAGAACTACATCCGAACCAACGGAGCTCACGATGAGACCGCCGGAGAATGATTTTGTAAAATACAGAGCCTCATTGACGCGACTCTACTACTCAGGTGCATCGTCCGGCGAGTGGCTTGTGCTTTGATCGGGAATAAGCGCGGCGCCAGAATCGCTCTGACAATGGTTCGCGATCGAGTAAAATGGCGTTCAGATGCAATACGCTGAAACGGGAGCTTGCCCACCCGCGGCGCGGGCGACTACGCTGTCGATGCAACGGGGGGTGGTGAGCGCTGGGCTGGCTGGGAAGGTGGGGTGGCTCGGCCAGTAATCCCGCGAAACGTCTCAGATCACGTAGCTGGCAGATCAAGTAGAAACTCGCTCGCAGGATTGGGAAGGATTCGGATGAACTTGAAAAGGCTTCAAACAAAATAGAACTGCACCTTCATTCGCTCGGGATCATTCTCCGCAATATCCAGCGCCTCGCTGAACAGGTCCAGGGGCAACCGGTGGGAGATCAGCGGCCCCACGTTTACCGCGTCGCTCTGAATCAAGGCGATCGCCTCGGGAAAGGTGCGATTGACCGCAAAACTACCGATGATGCTGAGATCCTTGCGAAAAACATCGAACGGCACGAAACAAGCCTGCGCCTGAGGCGGACAGACGCCGAAAACCCATATTTTTCCCCGCGGGCGCACGTAACCAAACCCTTCCTCGAGAACCGATGGCAGGCCTGTCACGTCGATCACCACATCATAGCCCGCCGGCGCATACGCCTTCAAGCGCTCCCCGTGATCGCCATCCGCCAGCACAACTTCAGTCGCGCCCAACTGGGCCGCCAGATCCAATCTTGATTGCAGTATATCGGTAGCAACGACCGTGGTTGCACCCGCACGGCTAACCGCCTGGGTAATAAGGCACCCCATTGGCCCCGTGCCCATGACGAGCACCGAATCCCCCGGTTGAATCTGGACTCTTTTCAATCCCCAGACCACACAGGCAAGGGGTTCGATGAACGCTGCTTCGTCAAATGGTAACTCTCCAATCGCGAACACATTGCTCTCGGGTACGGTTACATACTGAGCGAAACCGCCCGGGTGGGTAACCCCGATGGCCATGTGATTTTCACACTGGTTAGGTTCGTTTCGCTGGCAGAACTGGCAGCGATTGCAGGAGATGTTGGGATCGGCGGTGACCCGGTCGCCCGGTTTGAAGTAGCGCACCTCGTCTCCCACGGTCGCGACGACCCCGCTGAACTCGTGGCCGGGGGTGATTGGGTACACTGCCTGGTATTCACCATGGTAGATGTGTAGATCGGTGCCACAGATCCCAGCGGCGGCGACCTCGATCAATACCTCGGAAGGGCCGGGCTTGGGCCGATCGGTCTCGACCACCTGAGCAGTCTTGGGGGATTGAATCACAGCAGCTTTCATCGGAACCTCCAGGTTTCCAGAAGTCTGACTTTTTCGAAAAGTTGAGCTTCTTTCGGGCAGATGCCGCCTCCGGTTGAACTGAAGACATCGGCTTCAACAAGCTCGATAGGGAAATCCTCTTTGGACGGTAGGAAAAACGCGTTAGCTAAACTCGATACGAGTGTGGGCCAAAATCCGCCTCATAAAACGGCGACACCATGCGGCCGGGCGGCACAAGGGCATCGATTAGTGAGCGATCCTCATCGGTGATCACAACATCCATGACACCCAGGTTATCCTCCAGTTGCGCCATGGTCCGTGGCCCGATGATCGCGCTGGAAACAACCGGTTGTTGAACACACCAGGCCAACGAGAGTTGTGCGAGGGTACAGCTTTTCTCCGATGCAATTGGTTTCAAACCGTCGACGACATCGAAGAAATCGGTCTCGTAGCGCCGAACCATGTGGGGAAAATCCTTGAGCATAGTGGCAAAGCGGCTGTCAGGGGGCGGAGTTTGAGCGCGATCGTATTTTCCTGTCAATAAACCCCCAGCCAAGGGACTCCAGGGAATAATGCCGAAGCCGTAGGTCTTGGCCACCGGCAGCAGCTCCCGCTCTATACGGCGATCGAGGATGCGATAGGGCCTCGCCGGTTACCTTCTCGCTGTGGCCGCGACTGTAGACATTGGCCGTGTCCAGAAAGTTGATGCCGGCGTCGATCGCCTTGTCGGTGATATCGTACGAATCGTCTGGTGAGGTTCGACCGCCGAACATCATGCAGCCAAGGCAGAGTTTGCTAACCTTCACGCCGGTCCTGCCGAGGGATATGTATTCCATAAATTTGCTCTTTGCCTTTTTCCTGGATGAACCTGGCGTCTGGTTCTCGAAGAACGCCGAAGCGTCTCTATTGGGTGGCCACGTTCCTGGGCCACCTGCCATGCCGTGTGCCAGACCTCTTCGCTGACACAGGGGTAGTTGTTCAGGGCGCGTGACGCGATAATAGTACCAGTTCCTTGCAGGATTTGCAATAGACTTCCTGAATCTTGCCAGAAACCCCGGAAATCGGCTTTCGTCTGGGCACCACGGCAGCGCTGCCGCCGTCCCTGATGCAGAAGGGCGGCGGGAAGGTACTGGGTGAAGAATGACCCTTTTGCAGCGTCCTTGGCGTGTGGAGATGCTGCTGCGGGTTGCGACTGATACGTCCCGGTGGGGAGTGCTTCGCGACGAGCATCCCGCCGGAGGAAAAATCTGGCTCGAAACACGAAAACGCGAGATAGCTTGGCCGCAGCTTCTAGATCGTTTCGGCGAAGAGCCTCTCGTACTGTGTCCAATTTCGACGCGTCTTCCAGCGACAAGTAGGGGGACCATCCGTTATCGGCGTAGGTCAACTCAACATCGACTTGCGCAGCATACCGTCCTTCGTGTACCAGTTTTGCGAGTTATGGTGTCATTGCCACATCGCCCCAGCCGAGGATATCCCTCGACTGGGGGCATTTCTTGTAGTTCAGCGTGTAGCATTCCCACGCAACCGGTCACGGACAGGGCGGACAGGGTGGGCACTTCTCGATGACGACGGCGTCGGTGTCAGATGCGCCGTGGATCCAGCGATAGCCGTCGCGGATGTGCGGCGCGGCCCACAGGCGGACCCAGAAGGCGCAGGTCGAGGTCAGTCCGGCCAGCATGGCATTGGCGTTAACGGTCTTGCTCACGGGGGCGAGGCTGCCGCCGTAGGAGCTGTCCCCGTCGAGATGGGTTGAGCCCGCGGTGGTGCCTTTGCCATAGCGCAGGTGCCAGGCTCGCAATCGATTGTTCTCGTGGGATGCTTCAACGTCGATATTGAGTGGTGGCACCAGACCCCACGGGATCACACCACACACCCCAGGATTGGGTGAAATCGTCATAGAGATTTCTGGTCGCTTGTTGTCCACTGTGACCTTCAGGTCGCACTGGTCGGTCATGGTTGGCAGCACGGCGGGCGGTGGCTGGGTGCCGTCCCGGTAGTCGATCAGGCTTGAGTCGAGCTTGGTGCCAGTGGAATCGAAGATCTCCAGGCGCACGATGTAGGTGTCGGTGTCCGGTTCCACCGGCCGCGTGTTCCAGGCGCCGAGCCAGTCCGGGTTGTACCAGAAGTAGTCGGCGAAGTTGCGGACCCTGTACAGGGCCGGCTCGCTGCCAACGGGATGGGGACCCAGATTGAAGGTCTCACTGAAGAGGGTGGTCTTGGCCACCCGGGTGTCGGTCAGGTTGGCGGTGATAGGGGTAAAGTTGGTGCCGTCCTGGCTGTAGGACAGTTTGTAGAAGTAGGGTGGCGTGGCACCGGCCATGGCTGCCTCGCTGCTAAGGGTGTCGCCAAACTGGCCGAAGAACCGCAGCCAGTAGGCCTCTGGGGAGTAGTTTCCATAGGCCACGTTGCTCCACGGTGCTTTACCATAGAGCCCAGAGGCCTGGTCAATCCAGTACACCTCGTCGTTGCCGATGCGGGTGAAGAACACCTGAGTTCCCGGAGGCCGCGCCTGGGGGTGTCCAGGGCCGCAGACGATCTCTGGGTCATCCAGGGTCAGGTTGATTTCGGCGTCAGTCACATTCCAACGGGTGCTGGTGTAGGGGTCCATGTAGATCACCCGCTCCACACCGTCGACGACCTGAGTCACCCGGATGATGATGTCGGGTCGCCCGTCCCAGCGCAACCGGCCCCTGCGGATTTCCAGCGGCCACCAGTTGAAGCAGCAGCGATAGTTGCCGTTTTCGTCGGTGGTGGTCTCACAGATCAGTTGTTTGCTGAAGAAGCACCAGGGCCAGAAGTGCCAGGGCGCTATCTTGGAGGTCAACGTCAGGCCGGCCAGCCGCGAGGCGACCTGCGGATCGAGGTTGGCGATTTCGCCGGCCAGCGTTGGACCCGCTGCAAAGCGCGTGGCTGCCACGGGCAGGTCGGGCGGTTCGGGTTGGGGACTAAGCTTGGCAGCTGCCACCAACTTCCTCAACTCGATAGGCGGCTCGGGTTGCGGGTTGATTCCGATAGCTTCGCCTGGAGCCAGCCGTTCTCGAGCCGCGGGTGCCGGCTCAGCAAACGGGACGAAGGGATCCGGGACTGGATCAGGGATCGGGAAGCGCTCGCGCAGTTCAGGGGGCTCCTTCAGTAGTCTGGGGAGGTCGATCACCCGGTAATCCAGCAGGTGGGGCCACCAGCGAAGGATGTAGGGCCACCAGCAAGCTTCCCGATCCACATCAAAGATCTCCACCTTGACGAAGGGAACGGGGCAGGTCTCTGTGACGCCATCATCCTCATATTGCTTTTCGATTTTCCCGTGGACGCAGATCCACTTGGGCCACCAGGGCCACCACAGGTGGCGCGGTAGGAATACCACCGGCTTGAGACGCAGCCCCTCTTCGAGCTCGAGCCAGTCCTTGGTTGAGAACTGTTGTCTATACGCGGGCGACTTGCGGATCGCCTGGGGATCAGCCTCTGGCGCGATGTACATCTCTACGGGAGCCCGTGACTTTATCCTGAGTAGCACACTGAACGTGCCCTCGGGATCCACCGGGGCCTGGCCAATCAGTTTGCCTCGCTTGTCGAAGGCATAGGCCATGAGCTTAACGTCGCTGGGTATGGCGTCCATGCTCTCCAATTGCACTCGTCCCTCGATGCGGACATCGGCACCCTGTTTGTCAGCTCCACTCGTTGTGCCTTCAGCTTTCTTTTTGGCAGTCATTACTGTACCCTCCATCTCTTTTCTAATCGGTTTTCGCAAACGCTTTCACATCTGGAGTTTGGAGTCTTCCGTGCTGGGAGACCTGTCGGATGGTCCAAACCGCTACACCTGTCAGGTTGTTTCCCCCATTCATCACCTCCTTTTGTACTACCAAGTAAATGTCGCCTGATGGGATTGTGGATCACCAAACAACACCCGGTTTTCAGGGAATCTCCAGTGCGGTGATGAAGTCACCTGCGCCGTCGCTGACGTACACCTTGCGATAGGTGGGGCTGAAGACGATGGCAAAGGGATTGCTGCCGATGCCGGCGCGCGAGCCGAAAGCAGTGATCTTCCGACCGAGATCCGGCTCGAAGACGCTCACCTGCCGGTCTGCACTCACCCACACGGTGTGATCCCAGCGAGAACCCACCTTTGGGAACACGCTGATGTAGCCCCCGTTTCGGCCCGCGTCACCGATGTCGACGGTACGCAACTCGAAGAGCTCCGGCATGGGAGTGTAAACGGTCAGCAGGTTGGGTTGGTTCACCGATCCACCCGGCGCGCTATGCGTGAGGTAGAGGTAGAAATATTCGGCTGAACCCTCAAAGAAGGAGTTGAACGCGAGCACGTAGGGGCTGCCCGCTAGATCGCGTGCGGAATACTTGGGCAGCGTTCGTAGCTCAGGACGGATGGACAACGAGGTCACCTCGAAGGAATCGCGATTGGAGACGTAGGCCGCGCCCACGTTCTGCGCCACCGCTAACCCGTAGGCGCCGTAACCGGTCACGACCAGTTCACCCAGATTGCAGCGGACATTCGCAGGCGAGGTGGAATATGACGACCCGCAGTGCAACGTGACCAAGCCGCTGCCTTCCGTCATCTTGTGCAGCACGACATATACGAGGCCGTCCTTACTGGACATGAAGGTCGGCTCCCCACCGACGCTGGCCAGCCGCACTTCTGCGACCTCTTCAAGCAGGTTGGGGTCGATCACCGACACCGAATCCGAGCCGAAATTCGCCACGTAGACGAATCTGCCGTCATAGTGGAGGTTAAAGGGTTGCTGGCCCACCGGGATTTCAGCGATCACCCGCAACGTCTTCTCGTCGATTACATGCACGGCATTGCTATCACGGCCGGCGACGAACAGGCGGCCTCGCTCCGGGTCGAGCGCCAGGCCGCTGGGATGGATGCCCGGAAGGGAAATGATGTTTTCCGGCGTGGGGGTGACGAACCTGGTCGGCGTCGGCGTTGGCGTATGGGTGGCCGTTGGCGTGCGGGTCGGCGTTGGGGTTGGAGGTTCCAGAGTCGGTGGCAACTGGCGTATGTTTCGATTGCAGTTCACATAACGGTTACCAGCGCTCACCCAGCCACGCAGATTCCTGTCCGGCACGCTCACGTAGATCCAGCTTGCATCGGGATTTCGATAGAGTGGAATCAACTCAGTCTCTTGCCGCAGTGTCGTTATTGGCGGTGCGAAGACTTTACCGGGGCCTCGGCGCAGGTTTAGTCGCAGGGAAACCACCGTGCAAAATGGCGTTGGGGTGGGCGTATGCGTGGGCAAGGGAGCCGCGCCCACGGGGTCGACGCCGTCAAACTCGCGACCCACCCACAGTGCGGGAGCGCCGTCAGCCTGCAGCGCCTCGATCAACCCGGGTGCGCTGTCGAGTGGCACGGCCTCGAATTCGGGCTGTAAGCCCGCGTCAGCGAGGGACCCGCTAATCCATTTGGCGACCTCGAAGAGTTCGCCATCTTTCTCGTCAACCAGCACTGCGATGTCGAAGCCATCGGCAATACCGGCGCCTTCAAGCAGATCAGAGACGAAATCTGGATCGAACTCGAGTTGATCGGTGGTGACGTCTTCCTCGCGGAACTGCAACGTGACAAAAGGTGCGGCATCGGGGAACATCTCCTCCAGGATGCCATCCCAATCCACCGCGTGGGCGACCGCCTGTGCGACCTGAGGGTCTTCCAGGAGGCCGCCTGCGCCGCGAACCACGAACGCCTGCTCCCGTTCGATTTCATCCGGCTGTGGGAAAGGCACATTGTCCTGATCAGCCCGGCTCACAGTGCGGTCCAGCCATATCCCGAGGCCCAATTCCTCGACCAGGGGATAGACATCGACCAGGGGAAGGGGCACGCGCGGGGGAAGGCCAGAGATGTCCATGAGTTCATCGTCTGGCGCCGTGAACAGCAGCTCTTGATCGTGGACGGTGATGGGGCGGGGGGTGGTCTCGCGGGTGTCGAATTCTGTCACCGGCCATACGTCTGCTTCGCCCTCGGCCACGACAACCACCGTGAGTTTTTCATCGGGAAGGTAGGTTAGTACCACCCAGGTGCTCTCCAACACCACGTCGGCGCTCGGTGTCTGCAAGACGACCTGGCTGCCGCAAGTGTTGTTGTAGACCCCTGTTCCGGCCAGGGAGCAGGTCACATTGCCTCCGGAATAGCTGGACTTGGGGCAAGCCGCCTTGACCAACTGGCTATCCTGGAACAGGTAGATTCGCAGGCAATCGTTGATATCCAGCCAGGCCTCGCCATCCTGATCCGTTGTAACCTTGCCGCCGGCAGCCAAGTCGTGCCAGTTGCTATCCCGCAGCCGCGGCAAGGGGCTGACATTGCCCGGACCCATCCATACGATGGGCAGTTCCCGGCGTATCTGGGAATCGGTCAGCACCTTAGCGGTGTCAATTGTTGGTGTTGGGGTTTGAATGCCCGGCGTCGTAGGCGTTGCAGGTCCCACACAGGCGAAGATGGTAATGAGCATAGGGACGAGGATAAGGAGTATGTGGCGTCTGTTAAGTGGTTTATCCATGATTGGGTCGTCTCCCTTCTCGATTGCATCGACAGAAAGTGATATTTGGACATGCCAATATGGGCAGGAACACAAGTATCGATAATGATGCAAACAGGCCAGTTTCTATCAGGATAGCATATCGGTGTCCACAAAATGCCTACAAAGCCAGGTTATGGTCAAGTGTAAGCCAGAAAAGCCAGATGCGTTTCTGCTTCCATGCCGCGCACTGTGCTCTCCGGCATAACCACAGTAGCTTCAGCGCTAATCTGTATTGACCTGTCCCCCGCCGCCGATCGTAGCTCCTATGATGTCGGCTGCAACGCTGTTGCCGCTATGGCCGCCAATGAGGTTAGGGCTGTCCACATCGGGTTCCAGGCGCAATACACGTTGGTTATTCACGCACAGTTCTAACGCCTGGTTGTCCGAAGTGCCCAGGAAATGGGTTCCGGACGTCGTGCCGGTGTTGCCGGTCAGCGACCAGGCGTTAACCATCAGATAGCTGTTATTTTCAAAGCAGCAGACAGAATGACTGCCTGCGCTACAGTTTCAAGGCTTTCACTGGTCTTTCTCCTGCTTCAAAACTGGGCGGCCACTTGGGTCTAAAGTGATTCCTGATAGAAACCAGGAGTTTGTAAGCAGTCATCCATGCTGCGCGAGTATCTCATAACCCCTGGTTTCAAAGTGGCATTGCTCTCGTGTTGGCATCCGAACAGCCCCCCCCCGGCCCCCCAGAGGGGGGTGATGTGACCGGAGTTCCCCCCTTTGTTGGGTTAGGGGGGCCGAACAAGCCGTTCCCATCCAACCCTTGGTTTCAAAGTGACATCGCTTTAGTACTACAACGAGACTTTGCCATAGATGATCAAATCTGCCTTGCCTCCTGTGGAGGCAAGGCAGAAACAGCAATGCGGCGTACCAGGGGACTTGGCGTTCAAGACCAAACCGCAATTGGGTTTGAAGATGATCAAACAAGTCCATGAGGCAGGCACATTACGTTTTCGCTGGTTAACGTGTGATGAAGCCTTCGGGCGGGACAGCAAGTTCCTTGACCGTGTGGGCGAAAGCGTCTACTACTTCGCCGAGGTGCCTCACGACACTCGGGAATGGCAAGTCCGACCGGAAACAACTGTTCCGAAATGGAAAGGGAAAGGTCGCAAACCTACCAGAGAACGGGTGCAAGAGGGCGAACCCGATGCGCAAACCGTTGTCGACATCGCCAACGCCTTGCCAACGACTGCCTGGTCTCGCCACACGGTCAAGGAGGGATCCAAAGGCCCCATTGAGGCTGTGATTTCGCCCGTCTGCGCATCGTGGCTGTTCGCAACGGCCTGCCCGGCCCTGATCTCTGGCTGGTTTTCCGCCGCCAGATCGATACCGGCGAGTTGAAGTGCTTCTTGAGCAATGCGCCTATCGACACACCCTTGACCAGGATGGTCTGGTTGAGCGGCATACGTTGGCCCATTGAAACCTGTTTCGAAGAAGGCAAACAAGAAGTCGGCTTGGGTGACTACCAAGTGCGCAGTTGGATCGGTTGGCATCATCACATGACCCTCTGCATCCTGGCCCATTTCTTCCTGGTCCGTTTGAAACGAAACCTTCATGAGGATGCACCCGCACTTACCTTACCTCAGACTATTCTGCTGTTAAGGACCATTCTACGTAAACCGGAGTTCGACCCGCAGCTTGCCCTTGAAATTGTTGGCTATCGCCAGCGGCGTAATCACGCTGCACATCTCTCCCATCACAAGAAACGGCTCGCTCAATCCGAAGTCTCGTTGTAGTGCTAAGCTTGATTAACTTTGCAGTCATCAGGAATCGCGCATAGTCCGGATCATAACCCTCATTGATTAAGTCCACTTGAAATGGAATACGCTCACTGCAGCAGCGGCATTCCCGGCACTTCCACATCCATCTTCAGCACACCTGGGTGGGCCTGGGAGAGGATGGCATAGTTGGTGAAGTAGAGGTCTTTCCGTTCCCCATTGCCGACGCCAAAGGCCAGACTGGCCGGCCCGTCAAGCCCATCGTCTGGTCCAGCCAGTTCCGTGACACTGCCGCTGGCAGGATCCACAGCCACAACCCGGTCTTGGCCCACCAGGGCGGCAAAAATGGTACCATGACTATCCAGAGCGATGCCGTCAATCATGACAAGTTCGGGTCCCTGCGCAACGATGCTCAGATCGCCTGGCGAACCGTCAGGCAGCACTGGGACATAAGCAACTATCCCCTTCTCTGTGCTGGCCACATAAAGACCATTGTGGCGGAAGGAGATGCCGTTAGCCCCCAAAGGGGGATAGCCGGGAATCTGGCCCACCCCGCCCAGGAATTCCCAGTCTTGCAGCCACAAATGGGCCTCGCCATCGCGAGGAATGCGCCAGATGGCTCCGGCTGGAGGTGTTGAGCCTGGTACATAGGTGTCGGTCACATAGAGATTGCCCCGTTTGTCAAATGCCAGGGCATTGGGCAAGAAGATGTTTTCCGTCCCCGGCAGATGCGTGGCTTCACCCGTGCGACTGATGCGCCACACCCCCTGGGTAGAGAGGTCGGTTCCTCCGGTAAACACACACACATAGAGGTTGCCGGGCGCGTCCACTGCCAGGCCGGTCACCTGGGCTTCAGGAGGAAACTGGTAGAAAAGCGCCTTGGCGCCGTCGGGGCTGATCTTGTGGATCTGGCCAAGGGGCGCAACGCTGACGAAAACATTGCCCTGCTTGTCTGTGGCAATGCCCTCGGGAAACTCAGAGGCAGTTGGATCATAGGTCTGAATCCATGTGACCTGGTTGCTGCTCGCGGTTTGACCGGGCAATTCCGGTACAGAGAGTGTACCGTCGAATTCGAGGATGCCCTCACTGCCTTCGGCCGAACCGCTGTAGACGCCGGAGCCAGTCGCACCCTCAAACTCACCGGTGCCGCCGTCGATTTGGAAGGTGCCCTTGAAGGAGACGGGCCCATCCTCCAGCGGCGAACTTTCACCTGCGAAGGTGCCGAAGAGCTGATCGCCGTTGGCCGCAGTGAACGCCATTGTACCGGTTTGGAGGTTGGGAACTTGGGTGAGGTCGACCTGGCTGTCGGCATACCAGGTGCTCTTACCCAGAGGGTCGCCTTCCCCATCGGCAGATATTTTCAGCGTGAGAATGCCGTCCAGGGGGGGACCCACTGGCTCGGGATAGGTTTGGTAGCGGGCCTTGAAAGGTACAGCTTCGTCAGAAGCTGCTGGTGCGGTGTCGTCGAGCGTTACAAACAGTGGAGCACAGCCGGCCACGACCAGAACCAGGACAATGACTAGCACCAGAAGGATTCTTGCTTTCATGATGGACTCTCCTTGCCTTAGTAGGCTGGTAGGACAGGCAAAGCTTCTGGCACTGCCTGTCCTTGTGTTTGATTGTATCTCCTGGCACCCAGCATACCGTGAGCCTGTCAAAAAAGTATCAAAAACGGAAACATCCCGCTGAATTCGGGCAAGAAG
>JAYELL010000065.1 GCA_034717495.1 Chloroflexota bacterium
TGTTTCCCTGTTTCCCTGTCTACTTGTTTCCCTGTCTACTTGTTTCCCTGTCTACTTGTTTCCCTGTTTCCCTGTTTCCCTGTCTACTTGTTTCCTTGTTTCCTTGCCTACTCGCCCACCATATTATCGATCAATGCCTGGCCAAATTCGCTGCACTTCACCTTGGTAGCATCTTCCATCAGCCGCGCAAAGTCGTAGGTCACCACCTTCTCTCCAATGGTCTTTTCCACCGCGTTGATGATCAGATCGGCGGCCTCGGTCCAGCCCATATGGCGCAGCATCATCTCGCCGCTCAGAATCACCGATGAGGGGTTGACCTTGTCCTGGCCCGCGTACTTGGGCGCGGTGCCATGGGTAGCTTCGAAGATAGAACGTCCCGTCTCGTAGTTGATGTTGGCGCCAGGAGCAATGCCAATACCGCCAACCTGGGCTGCCAGCGCGTCGCTGATGAAGTCACCATTCAGGTTCATGGTGGCAATCACCTCATACTCGGCCGGGCGGGTCAGTATCTGCTGCAGGAAGGCATCGGCAATCACGTCCTTGATGACGATCTCGCGGCCGTCGTCGGTCTTGAGCAGGTGCCACGGACCACCATCCCACAGCTCCGCGCCGAATTCATCGGCGGCCACCTGGTAACCCCAATTGCGGAAGGCGCCCTCGGTGAACTTCATGATATTGCCCTTGTGAACCAGGGTCACGCTCTTTTTTCCGTTCTCCAGGGCGTAGTTGATGGCGGCCCGAACCAGCCGGGCGGTTCCCTCCTGGCTGATCGGTTTGATGCCAATCCCCGCGCTGTCGGGAAACCGTATCTTGGCATAGCTCTCCGGGAAGGCCTCCTCGAACAATGCCTTGAAGCGTTCCATCTCGTCGGTGCCTTCCTCGAATTCGATGCCGGCGTAGATGTCTTCCGTATTCTCACGGTAAATGATCATGTCGATCAGCTCAGGCCGCTTGACCGGGCTGGGCACACCGTTGAAGTATTGAACCGGTCGCACGCAAGCATACAGATCCAGCAGCTGGCGCAAGGCCACGTTGATGCTGCGAATGCCGCCGCCCACCGGTGTGGTCAACGGGCCCTTGATTGCGACGATGTACTCGTCGATGGCGTCCACAGTTTCCTGGGGCAACCAGATCGTCTCCCCATAGACATCGTTGGCCTTATCGCCCGCATAAACCTCCATCCAGGCAATCTTGCGGCTGCCACCATAGGCCTCTTCTACAGCGGCATCGAACACCGGCTGGCTGGCAGCCCAGATGTCAGGTCCGGTGCCATCACCCTCGATGAAAGCGATAATCGGATTGTCGGGTACATGCAGTTGGCCATCCTGCAATGTGATTTTTTCCCCCTCCTGGGGAACGATGATCTTTTCAAATGCCATTGGTTATCTCCTCATAAGTAAGGGCTGAATGGCGGCACTACAAGCTCCCACTTGACCTGGAACATGATCGCCGCCATTCATGTCCCTATGTTTCGTCTGACTCGCTTCGACGCTGCAAGAGATCCAACTCACCGCGCAGGAAGAGCAACTCAGTGTGCAGCGCTTCGATCTCCTTCTCGAGTTTGGCAAATCGATCATTGAGGCTCGCCAGGACCAGCCCGACTCCAATCACCCCCAGAATCAGCAAAAGCGGAAGGAAAATTTGCATCTTGGGCTCCTTATCGAACACCGGACCAAGACATTGTATGTGTCGCCCCACCCCCCTGTCAAATCTCGGTTGGCACTGCACCGGCCGTCAACAGGAGGCCAATCAACTTCACCATTTGGGCCAGGCAGGTATAATCTCTTCCGGCATACAGAGTCCTGTTTGAAGCACAGCCCCTGGACTGCCTCTCGGAGTGGAACTTATTTTCACAGGGCCTCACGAAAATCGAGATTCGGTATCCGGTGATCCGATTCCCGTCTCGCGTCAACACCCATCGGGTTACCGTTTACTGATCACTGGCTGACACAGAATCGATCAGCCTTCTCAATCATGCCGGCCAAAAGTCGGCCGATTCGTTGGCACCGATCAGTCAGTTCCTTAAGTTCATCATCGGTCAGGTATCCACAGTCACCGGCTACTGTCAGCCAGTGTTGCGTCTCCTGTTGCTCAGCGTCGGCGTCGATGAGCTTGCTGATAAAACTCCGTTTGTAACGTCGCTTTCCCCAGGCTTCGGCGATCTGTGCCCCAATCGATCGCGACGAACGCCGAATCTGGTCGGTTAAGGCATATATCTCCTCACGAGGAAACCGTTTGGAGACCTCAAAGATTTCCCTGGACAACTGCCTGGCCAGTTGATACGCCAGAAGATCACGGAAACCCTTTGCATAGGGTAATTCACTCATTCTTCCCCCCCCCTTTTTTTTTGGTGTCCGATTACGGATTCAGGCTTCCCGTCACGACCAATCGGATCACGGAGTACGGACCTGGTAATCAGTATTCGGTATTCGGTGATCCGATTTCCATCTCGCGTCAACACCCATCGGAATACCGATCACGGATTACGGATTACGGACCTGGTAATCAGTATTCGGTATTCGGATCCTGGTCTCGCGTCAACACCCATCGGGTTACCGTTTACCGATCACGGATTACGGACCTGGTAATCAGTATTCGGTATTCGGTGATCCGATTTCCATCTCGCGTCAACACCCATCGGAATACCGATTACGGATTACGGATTACGGACCTGGTAATCAGTATTCGGTATCCGGTGATCCGATTCCCGTCTCGCGTCAACACCCATCGGGTTACCGTTTACCGATCACGGATTACGGACCTGGTAATCAGTATTCGGTATTCGGTGATCCGATTCCCGTCTCGCGTCAACACCCATCGGAATACCGATTACGGATTACCGATTACCGGTTACCGGCCTGCTAATCAGTATTCGGCAATACGCGCTACCCGCGCATCTGGCGGATCAGGTTCAGCGCCGAGCCGGCCTTGAACCACTCTATCTGGTTAGGCGACAGGGTATGGGAAAGGGTGCCCTCATCGATGCTGCCGTCGGGATGGCTGATCACCAGGCGCAGTTTACTGCCCGGCTCCAGGTCGGCCAGACCCAGAATACTGATGCGGTCCTCTTCGACGATCCTGTCGTAGTCGCCAGGATCGTCGAAAGTCAGCGGCAGCACGCCTTGCTTCTTGAGATTGGTCTCCGCAATGCGGGCAAAGGACCGGGCAATCACAGCAAGGCCACCCAAATGGCGGGGCTCCATGGCCGCGTGCTCGCGGCTGCTGCCCTCGCCATAGTTATCATCGCCAACAGCTACCCAGCCCAATCCGCGGGACTTGTAATCGCGGGCGATTTGGTTGTAATCAACATCCTGCTCACCGGAAAGAACGTTTTTTCCCTTGCCGGCCGGGTGATCATAAGCGCTGACCACACCGATAAACATGTTGTTGCTGATGTTGTCCAGATGGCCGCGATAGCGCAACCAGGGACCAGCCGGCGAAATATGGTCGGTCGTGGTCTTGCCCTGAGATTTCAGAAGCACAGGCAAATCCACGAAATCCTGCCCGCTCCAGGCAGGGAAGGGCTCCAGCAACTCCAGGCGCTCGCTGAGCGGATCGATGACCACCTCCAGACCTTCACGTTCTTCGGCAGCCAGCGGCGCCACGAAACCCTCTTCGCCCTCGACAAAACCGTTCTTCGGTAATTCATCGCCGCTGGGCGGATCGAGCCGCACTGCCTCGCCAGCCTCGTTGAGCAGCGAATCAGTCAGCGGGTTGAATGCCAGCGTGCCGGCCAGCGCCAATGCCGTCACGATTTCCGCCGAGGCTATGAAGCTATGGGTAGCAGGGTTCCCATCGTTTCGCCCGGAGAAGTTTCGGTTGAATGAGTTGATGATCGAATTTTCCTCACCGTGGTCCACATCCACGTCGGTTCGCCGCCACTGGCCGATGCAGGCACCGCAGGCGTTAGCAAGGATCGTCGCGCCAATCGCCTCCAGCGCGCCCAGTTGGCCATCCCGTTCGACAGTGGCCCGAATCTGCTCGGAACCCGGATTGATCAGAAACTGAACCCTGGCACCAAGCCCCTTGACAGCGGCCTGGCGAGCCACGTCGGCTGCCCGGCTCAGATCCTCGTACGATGAATTGGTGCAGCTTCCTACCAGGGCCGCCGTCAATTCGACGGGATATCCCTTCGCCTTGACCTCCGCGGCCAGCGCCGAAATGGGCCGGTCCAGGTCAGGCGAATAGGGGCCCACCACGTGCGGCTCCAGCTCGCTCAGGTTGATCTCGATGACCCGATCGTAGTAGCTTTCAGGGCTCGCCAACACCTCAGCGTCGGGCCGCAGGCAATCGGCAACTTGCTCCGCAAGGGCGGCTACATCATCCCGACCGGTGGCCCGAAGATAGGCGGCCATGCGACCGTCGAAGGGGAAAATGGAGGTGGTGGCACCCAGCTCGGCGCCCATATTGGTGATGGTCGCCTTGCCGGTAGCGCTGATGGACTCGCTGCCGGGACCGAAGTACTCGACGATATGTCCGGTCCCCCCTTTGACACTCAGAATCCCCGCGACCTTCAGAATCACATCCTTGGGTGCGGTCCAGCCGTTCAGCTCGCCTGTCAACCTCACGCCGATAATTCCCGGCCAACGCAATTCCCATGGCACACCCACCATGACATCCACCCCATCCGCACCGCCCACGCCAATAGCAATCATTCCCAACCCACCCGCGTTGGGCGTGTGGCTGTCGGCGCCAATCATCATGCCGCCGGGGAAGGCGTAGTTCTCAAGAACGACCTGGTGAATGATCCCGGCCCCAGGTTGCCAGAATCCCATGCCATATTTCTTCGAAGCGCTCAGCAGAAAATCGTAGACCTCGGAGTTTTCCCGGTTGGCGATCTCCAGATCGGTTTCGGCGCCATACTGGGCCCGAATCAGATGGTCCGCGTGGACCGTCGTTGGTACCGCTGTATCGGGCCGCTGGGCAAGCATGAACTGCAGAATGGCCATCTGCGCGGTGGCATCCTGCATGGCCACACGATCAGGGTTGAAGTTCACGTAGCTTTCGCGACGCTCTGGCGCTTCCGTCGGCCACGAATCCACATGGGCCAACAGGATTTTTTCCGTCAGGGTTAACGGACGCCCCATTAACGTGCGTCCCTTCTCCTGTCGCTCTCGAAGGCCACTGTATACGCCCGCCATCATATCAAAATCCATCGTCATAATACGTCTCCTGACATCTCAACCCGGATGAACCAGCACAGGTACTTCGGCCTTGCTCAGCTCGAGTCTGCGGTTTATTTCCGCCCTTTCCTCGAGACAGGGCAGAGGAACGCTGATCACGCAGACCTCCGGCGCAGATTGCCGCTGATCTTTTTTTGGATCGATCAACGACCACCCTTCGGCTACGCTCAGCACAGGCCTGCGGTTCATTCAGATTCTGCAGTTGTATTTCTAAGGAGAACCACAGGGAGGGCTCGTTTGGCTGGCCTCAGATTATACAGCCCCACTGGTTGACTGTCAAAGATTCCGGGCTACGGACTTACTTCGAACACCACAACCTGGCAGCCCTGGCTGTCTGCCACGACCACCAGATCGCTGCCCCCTTCAGCGACCGGCACTGCCGCGATTCCTACCGGTTTGATCAACCCATCGCCAGCGCCGAACTGCCCTGACGGCGTGCCATCCGGGTTGAAAAGCAGGATCCGCCGGCCTTCCGGGTCGGTGCAATAAAGGCCGCCGGCCGGCCGCAGAGCCAGGTGCGGTCCCTCAATCGTGCTGGACGGGACCGGTCCACCCCACTTCTGAACCATGCCTCCGGCGGTCACCTGGGTAATCAAACCATTCTCCGCTTCGACAAAATAGAGATCACCCCCGGACGAAGCAACGGCGTCCGTAGGTTGCCGGCTGGCGATCTCACTTTCCGGTCCACCAACTTGATTCAGCCTCTCTCCGGAAGCATCCAGGCCAACAATACGCAAGCCGCCCGTGTCAGCAACCTCCAGTTGGCCCGCCAGATCGATGCCAACTCCCCTGGGCCGGTAGAATGCCTGCTCGGCACCAAACGTTTCAACAAATTCCCCTCCGGGATCAAAGCGCAGAAGCCGCTGCCCAACCGCATCGAGGACAAGGATGCTGCCCGCCGGCTCAACAACCAGATCGACCGGTTCCTGAAACTGATCGACCCCTTCGCCCTGCCCGCCCCAGACCTTCTCAATCACACCTTGCTCACCAAGCACGACTATGCGAAAATTCCCGGTGTCGGCAACATAAACGCTGCCGTTGCTCAGGTCGACCGCCACACCCCGTGGCGATGAAAACTGGTTTTCACCGCTGCCACAGGAGCCGATACGCCACCGAACCTTTGCCTCAAGCTGCGGCAAATCATTGGCCACCGGTCCAGCCACGACTCCAGTATCAGGTCGCGACGGTGCAATCTCCGTCACAGCGCCGGCGTCCGGTTCCAGCCCACCACCAGATCGTTCCACCGCTGGCAAGGGCGGCATGACCAGACCCTCGGGAATAGCCTCCGCCTCCAGCGGTATCAGGTATTCGGGAGTTACCATGGCCTGCCCCTGCCCCGGTGGCTGCCACCAGAACTGCATTTCCCGGCTCCCTCCAACATCGTTGTAGCGTACCTCCAGATCATGAAACCCTTTATCCAGGTGGATGCTACCCTGTCGTCCCTCGGCCCCATGAATGCCGCCATTGTCCACCACCAGCTGTCCATCGATGAAGACGAAGGAGCCGTCGTCCGACCGGGTGCCGAAGACATAGGTGCCGGTCTCGGGAATGGCGATCTTGCCATGCCACGCGATGCTGAAGGGCTCAGGCAAGGCATTGTTGGCCAGCACCAGTCGATCGTTGCGCACCAGAACAGGTTGGCCCTGCCAATCGGCGTTCGCATAGTAGTAGCCGATCAGGCCATTGCCCCCCAATTCAAAGGTAAATAGCTGCCGGTCCGACAGGACCATAGCTTCAAATCCCGGACCTGTCCATGTCAACGCCAGTCTTCCAGGCTGCTCCCCGGAAGCCACTTCCAGCCGAATGGGATGGAATCCGGCCGGCAAGGTCACCGAAAGACTGCCGCTTCCACCTTCGGGCATCTCAAGGCGGGAGGAATTTCCAATCTGAAGACTGGCGGAATCGCCCTCAGACAGCAGGTCAAAAGTGTATTCGCCGTACTCAGGCACCAGCAAGGTGCCGCTCAAAACAGTGAAATAGGGGGGCTCGACCAGGGCATCGCCCATGTCGACGTCCAGGGTCGGCATGGTCTGGCGTACAATCGGGGCCTGGCTCGGTGGATAACCTGGGTAATAGCTGGCCATTATCCCCCTGGCAGCCACCAGATCAGCCCTGGGTACTCTGAAGCTTAGAAAAAGGGAATAGCCGTTTGGGCCCGCATGATGCTCTGGCCGGCCACCGGGATAGATCTGTTTCAGCAACTCCAGAGTTGGTTCGTCGATTGGGTCGAGGATGTAGACCAGATCCCCGCCAGAATCCTTCAGGAAGGGCACGTCGACAGTCGCATCCAGTCCCCGGTAGGGATGATCCCGCCCGATGAACCTGACGGCGGAGTGATGCTCGTACTGTGGCGTAATCAAGACTGTAGTATCGGGCGACAAGGTCGTCAGATACCGGCCGATTGCCGATTCGTTGGGACTGTACGCGGCAAGCACGTCAGGATTCAATGCCTGCGCGCTGAAGAAACTGCCGATGTTGAGAATCGAGACCAGGACCACCACCATGGCTGTAGCTCCCATAAGTACTCGTTCTCCCAGCCCTTTCCACGTTTGCTGCCAACTGATAAAAAACTGATCCGTGACCAGGGCAACCTGAAGGAAGACCAGAGGAATCAGTCCGATGGTGCGACGGGCCGTGGGCGCTTCGTGAGATACAGACAACACGCCCAGGCTGGCAATGGCAATGAACCAGAGCATGAAAAGCACGGACACTGGCCGGCCCCGCAATGCATACCAGAGACTGTAGCCAAGCCCCAGCACGAACAAGACAGCCACCAGAGCGCCCAACATGGCAGCGCCAGGCAGGTTATTGAGCGGCGCTGGATCACCCTGCCAGTTGAACATGGTTAGCGTCTTGCGCAGATTCTCGAAAACCGGCTGAAAACTGCCCCGTTGTCCCACCTCAGACATGATGCTGACGTGCTGAATGCGCCCGACGAAGACCTGCCAATTCTGCAGGATGTAAACCATCAACGGCAGCCCGGCAAGAACCGCGCCGCCACCCATGATTGCTATCCCCTGGACATCGGCAGCGACCCGTTGGCGCTCGCGAATCCAGCTTCGCACCAGCCAATACAGGAAGAACAGCGCCAAAAGGATGGGAACAACCCGGAAGGCCGTATAGGTGTTCATGCCGGCGGCCAGGCTGACGCCTGCCAGCGCCCAATCGCGACGGCGGCCACTGCGCAACCCGCGTAACATGAAAAAGACGATCAGTATCATGAACAGGGGCTGCATGATCAACTCGTAGACGATACGGCTGAAGGTAACGTGCCAGCGGCTGGTTGCCAGCAAGGCGGCAGCGACCAGGGCCGCCTTTGGCCCATAAAGATCCCTTGCCAAAAAGTAGAGGGCCAAAACCGTCAGGACACCCACCGCCGCAGACACAAAACGCATCTGAGTCATGCCGACGCCAAAGACCTGGAAGCTCAGAGCGATCAGATAGGTGAAAAAAGTAGCCTGCCCCTCATTGGTTTCGGCATAGGGAAGGTACGGGGAGCCGCTCATCCAACGTAATGCATCCAGTCCATTGTTGCATTCATCGGACTGGCAACCACTGGGGTGGAGGTCAAGCTGGTAGAGGCGCACGGCAGCGGCGAGCATCAGGATCAGTATCAGCAGAATCGCTTCCCAGTGCCGGCCTATCCAGGCCCCGAACCCAGTTTCCTGCTCACTTTCTCCGTCTTCTTCCTCCTGGTTGCCGCCCCCTTGCTCTCGATCTTCTGCTTCTTCAAAAAAAGTCCCGGCAACAAATAGTATCGTCGCCACCGGCCACAGAAGCAGACCGGCCCTGCTTCCCAGGTCGAGCCAGAGCAATAACAGCGAAATAATCCCAAGCCCAAGCCCAACCAGGCTGAGGAGCCAACCCTGGCGACGCCAGGGAAGCCGGCGCCAGGTCAGGCTCGTGCGAAAAGGTCTGGGAGCCTGGGCGTTCCAGACGAATAACACGAGCGCCCCGATGAAGAGAATCAGCGCGTCCCGCGGGATGCCAGGATTATCCCCGGTGAGGGTAAATTGGGCCCACAGACCGAGACCCAATGCCAGGAAAAGCCCCAGTAAACGGTTCATTGTTGTGCGGGTACCATGGCCCCGGGCGGCACCGGTTTGAGCGCTTCACCGGGAGGTTGCCACCAGAACTCCAATGCCTTGCCTCCCCCCCGCTGGAAGTAGTCGATGCGAATTGCATGGGGGCCAGCCGTCAAGGGCACAGCCACGTCGATCATGTTGACGGTGTCGGGTGTCACTCCCTCAGCCACGATTTTTTCGTCCAGCCAGAGACGCACGCCGTCATCTGCGCGCAGTTGCAGGCGATAGCTTCCCTCCTGCGTTGCTATGAGTGTGCCCTGCCAACGCACGGAAAATGGCGCGTTCCATGGTTCATCCTCCGGCCAGGCAAACAACAGGACTGGATCAACCCGGCTGAAGACAGGCTCTCCCTCCCACAACTCGCCGCGATAGGTGCTCGACTGCAAGCCCTGCTCAGGGGGCACAGCCCGGAAAAAGAGATTGGGTGGTACCGGTCCCGACCCCTGTTTTGGCGCCGTCCAGCTAAGGAGAATATCGATGTCGCTGCCAGGTTCAATCTGCCGGATCTCTATACTGTGCAGCCCCTTGCCCAGGAAACGAGGTTCGGACCAGAGCTGGCCATCGAGAAACAGCAGGCCCGGACCGCTGATCTGGAAAGCATATCCCCCATAATCGGGAATCTTCAACGAACCGGACCAGGAAGCTGTGGCAGAAGCCGTCGCCTGCCCGGCCAGATCAGCCGGCCAGCGAAACTGCGGAGCGCCCTGGTAGGGTCCCGTCACGGGCGATTGATCGCTGTCCAGCGTATACGCCGCCTGCAGGCCTTGCAGGGCCAAAATCTCGTCGCCGGGCACGGTAACGCTCAGATACAGGGGCTGCCCGCCCGGCCCCTCGACCAGTTCGAATCGGGCGCCAGGATAGGTGGCTCGAAACAACTCGGGCACATCCCGATAATAGGTATCGAGCAGGAAGAGCGCATCTTGCCCGAAGGGATCGCTCAGCGGCAGATCGATGGCTGGCTCAGCAAGTTGGTAGGCCGGTTCCCGCAAGCCGCCGCCACCCCGGTCCGGGGACCGGTAGCTAAGAAACTGCAGTGGCGAGAAGTTATACAGCCGTGGAGACAGGTACAGGCTATGGTCATCCATCTTGCCGGCAACTTCGGCCGCCACGGCGGTTTCGACCGGAGAAAAGGCCTGCCACACCCTGCCGTCGCTGGCTTGCACGCTGAAAAACAAACGGGCGTTTACGACTCCTGCCCAGAGCAGCAGCGCGCCCATCAACACAGCAGGCACTGCGCGGGCCCAGCGAGACCAGGAGGAGCCCACCATGCTCCGCAGACCCCAGCCAAAAACATCGACGCTGCGAACTGCGGCCACCGCTGCCAGGAGCACGACCGCGCCAACAACCGGAAGCGTTCGATAGGCCTGAGGGGCTTCGTCCAGACGGGTCAGGATGCCACCGAGCAGGGGAACGAAGAGCCATAGAATCAGCAGGGTGTAGCGGTGACCACCGCTGATTCCCGGCACTGCAGTCCGCTTTTCAGCGTCACTGACAGGGCAGGGTCGAAAAACCTGATAGGCAGCGAAACCCAATCCAAGGATCATCAATGCCCCCGTAACTGGATCCAACATAGGCTCGCCCGGCAGATTGTGGCGGGGATTGAGATCACCTGAAACGTGGAACATTTCCAGGTGACGGAAGAGACTTTCCTGCAGCGGTTGCAGGCTGATCTCCCTGGGAAAGCCAAAGACACTTAACACGGTTGCTGCAGCGCCCGGCGTCGGGCCGCCCTGCTCCTGGAAAAACGTCGTCATGTCGTGCAGGATGCTCACCTGCTGGCTGCGGTTATTGAAGGTAAACGGGTCCTGGACATAGGTCATGAGCAAGGGACCAAAGGCAACCAGATATAGAATCGCAGACAGGGCCAGACCTCGCCAATTGCGCCGCAGGAAATCCCGCTCAAACAACGCGCGGTAGATCAGATACAGGACCAGGACCAAGACCACCAGGCGGGATGCCAGGTAGGTATAGTGCCCCAGTCCCAGGATGAGACCCGCCAGCGCGTAATCGCTGGCTCGTCGATCGCGAACCGCTCTCAAGAGAAAAAAGAGCGCAGCGATCATAAACAGTAACGGCGCGACCTCGTTCCACCCCCAGCGGCTCATAGTCATATGCCAGCGGTTGGTTGCCAGCAGGAAGGTTGCCGCAAAAGCAGCAGGGATACCGAACATGAGCCGCGCCAGGGGATATAGGGCTGCCACGCTAAGAACCGACGGGATGACCGACGCTGCCTTGAGCGCGACCAGACTGGTTCCCAGAACCCTGAACAGGGCAACCAGGTAGTAGGCATACATGGTCGGGGTTTCGAACCAGCCGGTACCAAAGGGACTATCCTGCCGGCCCTCCATGATCTGAAGCGCGTCCAGCGCAGCATTGGTTTCATCGATGAAGATACCGGGCGGCATATCGTTGAGCCGGTAGATCCGCAGGATGAGGGCAAGAGCCACCAGCAACAGCAACCCACCCACTTCCAGCCAGTTGATCTTTCGGTCTGCCGGCGCCTTCGCGCGCCATGGCGCCAGCGTGCCAGATCCGAGCGCGCCAAACAGAAAGCTGCCACCCAGCAACAGCGCCAGGGCCAGCAGCCACGTCCACCGGAAAAGCTGGTGATTGCCGGTTGTGGACAGACCGATCATCGTTGCCAGCGCCATAACTATCCCGGCGCCGACCAGAACCAGAGCCCAGCCAACACGCCGCGCTGGTTGAAAGCAGGCCGGACGGGCCGCGGGAAGCACTTCCCCCTCACGCCGCTGGAATCCAGCGAAGGCAAAGGCCGCTGTAATGGCCGCAAGCAGAAACCATAGCCAACCGCTGCTATTGTGGCCGGGCGGATAGAGCAGGTTAGCGCCTCGTATGGCCAGGATGAACGCGGCCAGAAGGGCAATGGCCGCTGTAAGTGGCTGGGGTAGGCCTTTCGAAGAAGACCGCGTCGGCTCGCTCATGAGCGCTATTTTACCCTTGACCTACCGAGTGCGACAAATGCCACACCGATTCGTGCAACTCGAATTGACAAACCCTTAACAGGTGGGTGATAATTATACCCTATTTGGTCCCACATTCCAGCGGAGAAGACACTTTGACCGATTCAAAACGTGTTGCCCTGTTTGTAACCTGCCTTGTCGATCAGATCCTGCCCGAAGTGGGTGTTTCAGCCGTGAATCTGATTCGCCAGGCCGGCTATGAGGTAGTATTCCCTGAAGCACAGACCTGCTGCGGCCAACCCTTTTTCAACAGTGGCTTTCAGGACGAAGCTCGCAGGCTGGCCCAGCGGATGATCGCCATCTTTGAACCCTACGAACTGGTGGTTGCGCCCAGTGGCTCCTGTGCCGCCTTTGTTCGGGCCGAATACCCTCAGCTCTTCCAGGATGATCCCGAATTGCTGCGCCGGGCGCGTGCATTGGCGGCCAAAACCTACGAGTTGAGCGAGTTTCTGATTCACGTTGCCGGCTGGCAACCAGAGCCAAAGGATCGCCAGGGGGTACCGGTAACCTACCACGATTCCTGTCACATGAACCGTATGCTTCATATTCGACAGGAACCCAGGGCCTTGCTGACAGCGGCAGGCTACACCATCGATGAAATGAGTGAGTCCGATCGCTGCTGTGGTTTCGGTGGAATCTTCAGCGTTCACATGCCAGAAATATCCAACGCTATGACAGAAGATAAACTCCACCAGGCTGAAGCTACCAGTGCCCCCCTTCTGGTGACCTCTGATCCCGGCTGTCTGATGCAAATGCGCGGGCTGACCGACGGCAAAATCCGCATTCAACACCTGGCTACCCTGCTGGATGAAAGTGTGGTAGCCGGCGACACGGAGACATCCTGACATAATAACATGACCGCCCACATAAACGAATTCAGACAACGAGCCAAGACCTCCATCGCAGACGCCCGTCTACAGGGTGCTCTTGAGGGCGCTACCGGACACCTGCGGCAAGCGCGTGCCGAATCATTGGCCGATCTGCCCGATGTAGAGGCCTTACGGGATCATTTCAAGGAAGTTCGATCGGCAACGCTGGCGCGGCTGGCCCACCACCTTGAGACCTTCGAACGCAATGCTTTGGCGGCCGGAGCCCACGTGCACTGGGCGGGAAATGCTGAGACAGCTTGCCAGATTGTCATCGACATTGCCCGGCAGCAGGGCGTTACCATGGCGACCAAGAGCAAATCCATGGCCACAGAGGAGATCCGCCTCAATCCGGCTCTCCAGGCAGCCGGCATCCAGCCTGTCGAAACAGACCTGGGAGAATGGATCGTCCAGTTAGCTGATGAGCCCCCTTCCCATATCGTAGCGCCTGCCTTCCACATGACCAGGGCCCAGGTTGCTGAACTGTTCAGCAAGGAGGCGGGCAAAGACTTGCCTCCTGACGATATCCCACTGTTGACCTCGGAGGCCCGGGCGATCCTGAGGCAGAAGTTTTTGGCCTCAGACATGGGGATCAGCGGGGGAAACATCGCGGTGGCCGAGACCGGCAGTGTTGTTCTGGTCACCAACGAGGGCAATGGTCGTATGGTGACCAGCTTGCCCAAAGTACATGTCGCGGTGGTCGGCATCGAAAAGATAGCCCCTACCTGGGACGATGCGGCCGTCTGGCTGTCGCTGTTGGGTCGCAGTTCGACAGGACAGCATTTGACCGCCTACACCACCGCGGTGACCGGCCCGGCTCGTCCTGGAGATCCCGATGGACCGCAGGAGGTTCACATTGTTTTGCTGGACAACAGGCGGAGTCACCAGCTGGGAACGCCCTACGAGGAGGCCCTTCAATGCATACGCTGTGGCGCCTGCCTCAATATCTGCCCCGTCTACCGGGAAGTAGGCGGCCATGCCTACGGCAACCCCTACAGCGGCCCCATTGGTGCCGTCATCGCACCCCTGCTCTTTGGCCTTGAAGCCTACGAAGCGCTGCCCCACGCCAGTTCCCTCTGCGTCGCCTGCCTGGAGGTCTGCCCGGCACGGATTGATCTGCCCCGCATGTTGCTGCAGCTGCGGGCCGACGAAGTGGACAGACGGATCATCCCCTGGTACGAGCGCGCGGCGGAACGGGGACTCGCCTGGGCCTTCACCCATCCCAGGCTATACGATCGGGGCGCAAACGCCGCCCGATTCCTGGGACGCCCCCTTTTCAAAGATGGCCACTCCGCCGTGCCCAGGAAATTGAACCCGGCCCAGCAGCGCCGTCTCCCCGCCCTGGCCCCCCGCTCCTTCCGCCAACGATGGGCCAGCGGTGAGTTGGAGGAGGAGCGCTAAGCAAAACTGGGACGCAACCCGAAACCACCCGGCCGAGGGAAGAAAGAACCGCCCGGAACCGCCTGGTCGTCAAGCGCAACCCGGCGCAATTCCACCCAGTCCCGGCGCTTCCCGCGCGCGATCACATCGTCAATTGCCGCAAGCGTGAACTGTTGGTGAGTGAGATGGCGGTGTAACATAGTCAGAATTATGGCATGTTCAAACCGGCCGGTCAAAGCGAATCTTACCACACATCAACTCGTTCGCGACGCCTCCGTCGGCGACAGGCGCGCCGCACGCACGGCAGGGCAGAGGCCGGCAGGGCCGACAATGAGCAGCGCGGCGGCGAGGCCGCCCAGGGAAATCGAATCTGGGACGTCACTTACTCCATCGTCACGACTCGCACCCGGTGGTTAAGCCTGTCGGCCACCAATAACCGCCCATCCGGCAAGAATTCAAGATCGCTGGGATACCAGAAACTGGCCTGGTGCCCCGGGCCATCGTTGAACCCGGACTCTCCACTGCCGGCCAGCGTGGTCACCATGCCACCGGTGCCGATGCGGCGAATGACATGATTGCCGGAGTCGGCAACATAGATGACGCCATCGGCCGTGACGGCGACGCCGTTGGGTATGTTGAACAACGCCCGATGGGCCGGCCCGTCGCGATAACCTCGCTCCCCAGTGCCCGCCAGGGTGCTGACCGTGCCATCCATGCTGATCTGGCGAATGCGGTGCCCGCCGCCACCGTAGAATCCAGCCCCCTCGGACACGATGATGCGCCCATCCGGCGCCAGATCCAGGCGGTTGGGCGTGCTGAACCCCGCCCCCGCGCCCTGTCCATCCGAATCGCCTGGCTGGCCCGATCCAGCTCGTGTTAGCACACCACCTGTCGGTGCCACAACACGGATAGCGTGATTGTTGAAGTCGGCCACCAGGAGATTGCCCTCACCGTCGAGGATCACATCCATGGGCCAGCGGAAGAACGCCGTTTCCACCTTGCCATCCGCGTAGCCGCCCAGGAAACCAGGATCGCCATTTCCCGCCACCGTCGTCACCTGGCCTGCCGGTGTAACCTTACGGATCCGGTGATTGCGGCTGTCGGCCACGTAGATGTTGCCAGCATCATCCACGGCCAGCCCCTCGGGGCCGTTGAAGCGAGCTTCGATGCCTGCCCCGTCCCGGTAGTTTCCCCACGGGCCTGGATCGCCGCCGCCGGCCAGGGTGGTCACCCCGGCATCCGGTGAGATCAGGCGGATGCGATGGTTTACCCAATCGCTGACCACGACCGTGCCACCGGGCCAGACGGCTATCCCGGCTGGCTCGTGGAACATGGCCGCATCAACGGCCCCATCCCGGTAACCGCCTCCCAACGGGCCGGTCTTGCCACGGCCTGCCAGTGTGGTGACAATCACCGAACCCTGTTCGCGAAATACCGCGCCCTGAACCAAGGACGCGTTGGTGAACGGTGTGGCAACCAGGCAGATCGTCCTCTCCCCCGGAGAATCGCGTCCGCTGTTTTCAATGATCAAAGGTGGGCCCTGGCAGGCGGCTACTATCCCCAATAGGATCAATAGCCCCAGGACCCTGCGTTTCAGCATCGCAGTCCAACCCTACTCCCGGTAATGCGTCCCCATGCTCTCCCGGTTGGCCCAGGCTGCCAGCGTCACGATATTGGCCGAGCGCACCGCGTTGCGCAACCCAATCAATCCATCGCAGAGCTTCGTGCGGTGATAAAAACGCTCGATCTCCGTCTCCAGATGGCGTAGCTCCCGAATGGCCCGGCTGAGCCTGGCCGTGGTGCGGGCCAACCCTACATAGTTCCACATGATATGTTTGATCACGCTCATATCCTGGTTGATCAGCACGGGGTCTGGCGTCACCAAACCCTCGTCGCGCCACTCGGGGATTTCATCGGGATCTGAGCCCAGTTCCGCCGATAGGTTCTCAGCCACGAATCCGGCAACGCGGTAGCCCCAGACCACCCCTTCCAGCAACGACGTACTGGCAAGCCGGTTGGCGCCGTGCACACCGGTGCAGCTCACCTCGCCCACCGCAAACAGCTTCTCGATGGTCGAACGTCCCCACTCGTCGACCCAAACACCGCCACAGAAATAGTGAGCGGCCGGCACGATCGGTACAAGGTCTTTTGTTATGTCGACACCATAGGCCTGGCAACTCTCGTAGATCGTCGGGAAATGTCCCAGGATCTCTTCCTGAGACACGTAAGAACGCAGGTCCAGATAGACATGGGTGACGTCCCGCTCAATCATTTCCTCCCGAATGCTTCGGGCAACCACATCGCGCGGGGCCAAGTCCTTCCACTCCGGCGCATAACGCTGCATAAAGGGCTGCCCATCGGCCGTCACCAGCCGCGCGCCGGAGCCGCGGACAGCCTCGGAGATCAGGAAGTTTGGCGCGGACTCGTGATGGAAGGTAGTGGGGTGGAACTGGACAAACTCATTGTTGATCACCCGCGCTCCCGCCCGATAGGCCATGGCCAAACCATCGCCCCGTGCGCCAGCCGGGTTGCTGGTGCGCAGATAGATCTGCCCAAGACCGCCGGTTGCCAGGATTGTGCAGCGAGCCAGGCAACGTTTCACCCGCTGCTGCTCCTGATCGAACAGGTAAGCGCCGATGCAACGACGCCGATCGTAGACCGACAGCCGGTTGCGTGAATGGTGCGAAGGAGTCAACAGATCGACGGCCGTATGGCCGCTCAGAATGCTCACATTCGGGTGCATCTCCAGCGCCTGGATCAAGGCCCCTTCGATCGCTTTTCCGGAATAATCGGCCACATGCAGGATACGGGCCACCGAGTGACCACCTTCCCGCACCAGGGAGAGTTCACCCTCATCCGTTCGATCAAACTCGACCTGGACACGGTCAAGCAGGACCCGTTCCAGCAGCGCTGGTCCCTGCCTGGAGAGCATCTCGACCGCCGGCGGGTTACTGTGGCCGGCGCCTGCCCGAATGATATCCTCGGCCAGCAGTTCAGGGGAATCGTCGACGCCCCGGTAGACGATTCCTCCCTGGGCATAATAGGTGTTGCTCTCCTCTGGCTTTTTTGCCCGGGTCGCCATCGTGACCGACACACCTTTGTCGGCCAGTTCCAGGGCAGCCGTCG
The DNA here is from genome assembly GCA_034717495.1 of Chloroflexota bacterium. Lineage (NCBI taxonomy): Bacteria > Bacillati > Chloroflexota > Chloroflexota bacterium. The sequence continues at coordinate 17,622 of JAYELL010000065.1, forward strand.
CGCCGGCAATGCCACTTCCAATGATGAGAACTTCAGCTTCGATCAGGTCAGTCATGAGCCCTATCCGATGGCCAGCATGCGGTCAACCGCGGTGAAGGCCCTGGCCCGAATCTCCTCCGGCACGATAGTCTCATACTGCATGTACTTCAGCGCGTCCCGGGTCATCTCCAGGGTAATCTGGTTCATGTGAGGGCAACGCACACTGCAGAGCCGAACCATCTCCTTGGCCGGATTGGCAGCAGCGATATTGTCCCCCATGGAACACTCTGTCAGCAACAGGTAGCGTGAAGCATCCACCTGCTCCACGTAACGGATCAAGGCGTTGGTGCTGCCGCTGAAATCGGATGCCTCGACCACCTCAGGAGAACATTCCGGATGGGCCAGCACAACCACATCGGGGAACTGCGAGCGTACCATCTCGACATCCGCCACGGTGAACTGCTCGTGTACCTCGCAGCGAGCTGTCCAGCCGATCATTTGATAGTCAAGCTCAGTATCCAGGGCCATCATGCCGCTGGGCAGTTTTTTCGGGAAGACGATCTGCTTGCCCGTGTCCCGGGCCACGTTGCGGGCCAGGTACTCGTCGGGCAGGAAAATGACCATGTCGCCGCCCAGGGAGTCCACCACGGCAGCCGCGTTGCTGGAGGTGCAGCAGATATCGCACTCCGCCTTGACGTCAGCATAGGTGTTGACGTAGGTCACCACAGGCACACCCGGAAAGCGGGCCTTGAGAGCACGAACATCCTCGGCCGTGATGCCTTCGGCCAGAGAACAGCCAGCCTTCAGGGAAGGAATCAACACCGTGCGTGTCGGGTTGAGAATCTTGGCCGTCTCAGCCATGAACTTGACGCCGCAGAAGAGGATCACATCCTTATCGGTCATGGCAGCCTTGCGACTTAGATCCAGCGAGTCGCCCACGAAATCGGGAACCGAGTGGAACAGGGCAGGTTCCATGTAGTTGTGCCCCAGGATCACTGCATTGCGCTCAACCTTGAGTTGATTGATCTCAAAGGCCAGTTCCGCCGCGACCTGCAATTCGAAATCGGGTGTGTATTCCCCGATCCGCTCCTGTAATTCCTCGTAGATTTCCTCAACGCTCATATCTGTGCGATCACGAGCAGTAAGTGTCGATGACATAGATCCGCTCCCTTTTTGAGAATCACTCACCTTAATCGTTTCCTCGATCTCCAGGCTTATGTCGAGTGCCTTCACCGAATGGGTGAGGGCTCCCGAGGAAATATAGTCAACACCGGTCCGGGCGATCGCCGCCACCGTGTCCAGGTTGACGTTTCCCGATGCTTCCAACGGCACCCGGCCACCGGCCATGGCTACTGCCTGCCGCATCTGTGCCAGGCTCATGTTATCGACCAGAATGCGATCGACGTCCAGATCCAGGACCTGCTGCAACTGCTCCAGGGTCGTGACCTCGACCTCGATCGCCCGCCCGCGATCGTCGGTTTCCCGGACGCGCCGCACTGCTTCGGCCACACTCCCGACCGCGGCGATGTGGTTGTCCTTGATCATCGCCATGTCGTAGAGACCGAAACGATGATTCTCACCACCGCCCAGGCGAACCGCCCACTTATCGAAAACTCGTAGCCCTGGCGCTGTCTTGCGCGTATCCAGAATGATTGCATGGCTGCCTTCGACGGCGTCCACAAAACGGCGGGTCATCGTCGCAATGCCCGACATGCGTTGCAGATAGTTCAAAGCAAGCCGCTCGCCGGCCAATATGGCGCGCCCGGGACCTACGATGGACGCGATCACCTGCCGGTCGGCCACCCGGTCGCCATCCTGCATATGCCGCGTCACCGTCACCCGCGGATCGAGCTGGCGGAAGACCTCCTCCACCACATCCAGGCCGGCGACGATTCCTGCCTGCTTGGCAAGCAACTCCCCGGACAGGACCAGATCCTCCGGGATAGTGCTCAAGGTCGTAACGTCGCCGTCGCCCATATCCTCATCGAGCGCGTACTCGATCGCCTGTTTTGCCTCTGCCGAAACCTGGCCGTTATTACCTTTCATATTCCTCTTTCCAGTCCACTGTAGACTCCAATCATCTTCTCCCTTCGCCCAACTCAGTATGGTGGCTCTGCTGGCCCGAGATAACCACACATCCCCATCCTCGGTGAGTTCGCCAACGGCACTGGTTCCCCATACTCCTCGTGTGGGTGCTCCTTTACATGCTCATCTACATGCTCATCACACAACGTCCCCCACACGCCCGATTCGTACAGGCACTCTATGCACAACCATGACGCCGCTTGCCCACACTCGATGCATTCTGCCTCCGGTGGATCATTCCGCGCCATCAACATGATCGGATGCACCGTCAACGGCTTGCCTTCCCGTACCTCCACCCCTTTGACCAGCGTCTCCGATGAGGTCCCAAAGTCATAGATGTGCGTCAACTCCACGCCAGGCTCAAAGACCCGCTCCACCTGCCTGCCCTTGGCCATCTCCTCGCCTCGCCAACCACCAACGGAAAACTGGCTCAAATGCCCACAGCATTCCAGCCAGATGGCTCGCAGGTAGCGATCCAAATCCTCCAGCGCCGCCGAACCGTTCATCTCCAGGTGCAACCAGAAGTTCCCTCGCCAGGCGTCCTGCACCTGCAAATGATACAACCGTTGCTCTTTGCCAGCCTGTTGATTGGCCTTTTCAATGGCTTTTTGGCGCTCCGAGCAGGCGCGTAGATGCCTTGTCAGACCGCCTCGCGTCATTTCGCGCCCACAGAAGACGCACTTCCCGCGCGTTTGCTTTCTCCGTGCCATCTGAGCTTCGCCTCCTTCATGAATTGCTGCCGTCAGGGCAGTTCCTATTGAGACAGGATTTCGTCGATAGGCTGCTCTGTCGGCGCTTGGCCTGCTGCACCCTCTCCAGGATCGAGGTCCTCTCGACAGCGCTGAAGCAGCGGGCTGGCCTTGCAGCCAACCTCTCCTCCACAGTCCAGTGGCGTCGCCCTCCCCGACAGGGAAGCCCGCCGGGGGTACCGGTGCCTGCCACCGCACTGTGCACTCCTCGATCATGGATTATATCCCTTCTCACCTTGTCTGAGAAGCGCCCGACTGCCACTTGTTTTTCAGCCCGTTTTCTCTCACTTCCATCCAGGCAATACATCACCCCCCACGCCCCCCGGCCTTCGGCGCTTCTCAACTAACCTAAAGCACACCCAATTAAAATGTTAGCGATTGAGAGTGGCTCGCATTTCAGCCAGGTGATGGAAGCTATGGCGCAAAGCATGATCCTCGATAAAAAACTGGGCAGTTAGCGGGGCGTCGGCGTTGAGCGATACTGTTGCGGCCTGGTCCAGTTCCTCGTCAGTGAACGCCCGGACTCTCTCGGCCGCCGCCCTGCTGTTTTTCCACAACAAGGCGATTGTTTCTTGTTTTTCCACTTCTGTATGTTCCCGGGCATGCTCCGCATTCATCTGGTCAACTGCATCCCAGGTTACGCCGGTAATCGGCTTTCCCACAGCCAATTGCCGGGCCAGGTCAATCTCGACGGGGTACATGCTGGCAATGTGGTGAACCAAAACACCAATCGAGCGTTCCTCACCCGGTACGATCACCTGCCATTCAACGTCAGAAAGACCCTCGGCAAAGGCGGCCAAAGCACCGGTCCCTTGCTCAATCCGGTCGGCCAGGGCATTGGCTCGTTTACTCTTGACCGCATCCATTATCCTGGCTCCCTGTTCAATCTGTTTTCCATAGTCATTGGTTTGAATACTCATAACTGACTCCTTTACTATTATTGTGTTAGATGTATTGTTGAACGATCGTTAGAACAAAATCGAGCGATTTCACAACGGCTATTTGCGGTACTACACCTCCTTCAGTTCGGCGAGATGCCGATTCACGGCAAACTCAAAAACATCAGGCCGAGCGTAATGTCCAGCAACGTCAAACATCCGTTTCGAGGCAGTGATCAAATCAAGGTCGATGTCCGCATAGATGATTTCTTCCCTGTTTTCTACAGGCCCCGCTATTATATTCCCTTGCGGGTCAATTACACAACTGCGTCCCGAATTAATCCATCCGGCATCTTCCGGATAGAGCTTCTTGAACTCGAATCGATCCGGAATATCCTCCGGAACAAGCCAGACCCAGTCCGGATAGGCCGGAATGAATGCTTCCGGAAACACGACCAGCTTTGCCCCATTTTGTCCGGCCTCGGCTATAATGTCGCAAGCTTTTTCCAACGTCGCCTGCCGATCCAGGAATATTGGCGTTACCTGGGCCACGGCAACTGTAAAGTTTTTCTCACTACTCATCTTAATCTCCCTTTTGATTTATACCGCCGGGTGAATGGGGGCGGTGGAGTGAGGAAAGACCGGGCCGGCAAAAACTTCCGGCACGTCCCCCTGCCGTTGCGCGGCAATATCGGCCCCAATTTGAGCCATCGGCGCGCGCGCCGCCTGGCGATAACCGGTAGCGTACGCTTGCAAACTGACAAACAGCGCCACGCCCAGAGCCACGCTGAAAACCGCCGCCAAAGTTCGCCCTGGCCGGTGTAAGAGTTCGGTGAACAGATACGTTGGGTTCAACTGGTAACAACTCCTGATTTTTCGGAAGTGTACCAGCGTTTGCTTGGGGTTTGCTAAAGGAAAGCTAAAGACTTTCTAAAGAAATGAGGAATACACCTTGAGGCGATGTTTATTTTGGGGAAGCAGTCAAGGGCAGGTTCACGGTAAAAACACTCCCCTTCCCCGGCATACCTTCACTTTCAACATTGACCGTACCGCCGTGCGCCTCTACAATTGCTTCTACAATGGACAGCCCCAATCCGGCGCGACCCTCTGCGGGATTGCGGGCGCGGTCGGCGCGATAGAAACGTTCAAAAATGTGGGGCAAATCCTCGGCGGAGATGCCTGCGCCAGTGTCCCGGATGATGAGACGCAATTGTTCATCCTGACATTGGGCAGTCAATAAAATCTCGCCGTTGGCGGGGGTATGCCGCACCGCATTTTCCAGCAGGTTAAAGAGCGCTTGCCCCATCCGCTCCACATCGATGTTGAGCAACGGCAGATCAGCCGGAACTTCATAACGCAGCTGCACCTCCTGTGCCGCCGCCAATGGCATTGCCCGCTCAACAGTTTCTGCAACCAAATCAAGGGGCGCCACGGCGCGCCGATCGAGCGGCAACACGCCCCTATCCAGAGCCGCCGCCTGGCGCAAGTCGCCCACCAGACGCAGCAAGCGAGCTACTTCGACATGCATCGCATCGAAGGCCATTTCCGCCGAGCGCCGGTCAGCGATCTGGCCGAAGCGCAATCCTTCCAGATAGCCGCGAATGACAGTCAGCGGGGTGCGGAGATCGTGCGAGACGTTGGCCACCAGTTCCCTCCGCAACTGCTCTACACTGCCCACGCTTTCTGCCATCTGGTTAAAGGTTCGTCCCAAAGTAGCCACTTCATCTTGCCCGCGCGGCGATACCCGCGCGGTGTAATCGCCCTGCGCAAATTGGATGGCGGCTTGCTCCATTTCAGCCAGGGGACGATTGATAGAACGGGTTAACAGCACACTCAATCCCGCTGCCAGCAGCGCCACAAACACCCCGGCAACAATCAATGCACGAGTCACATCGGCCAAAAAGGTCTCATCGGCGCGTTGATGAGATACATTGTGTTGAACAAAAACCGTGCCGATGGTTGTATCGCTTCCATCAAGCACCGGAATGGTCACATTGATATTGGGAATATTCGCCGCATTCTATCCCATCAGGTCAGATTGGGTGCCGGCGATAATGCGTCCCCGCTCGTCGCCCAGTGTAATTGGCGCGCCAATCATCAATCCGGCTTCTTCGATGTCCGGCTGAACGCCCTTCCACGAGCCATTTCTGGCATAATAGCCCGTTAGCATCACCGGCAGCATTTCGCTGTGAGAAGCAGCTTGAGCGCTGAGATAGCGAGAGAACGTTTGCGCCGTGACCTGGCGAATGATAATTGTCATTAACGCCACGGTTATCCCAATCAATACCAAATAACTGAATAACAAGCGACGCGCCATTAGACTTCCTCTTGAAAAGCGTACCCTACGCCGCGCACGGTGCGAATCAACGTCGCTCCGGCGGGTTCAAGTTTTCGGCGCAGATTGCTGACGTGGGCAGTCACGGTTTCTTCTCCGGCTTCATCGTTGTATCCCCACACCTTTTCCAACAGATGGCCGCACGCAAAAGCCCAGCCGGGATTAGCCATCAAGATATGGAGGATCTCAAACTCTATCGGAGTGAGGTCTATCGGCTTTTTATCCAAAGTGACAATATGGCGGGCGGGGTCGAGCCGCAAACGGGGGCCGCCCAAAAATGCCGGTTGTGGCGGGTCGTTGTATTGATAGGCGCGTCGCAGCAGCGCTTTAACGCGGGCAATGAGTTCAATGGGGCTGAAGGGTTTAGTGAGATAGTCGTCGGCGCCAATGCCCAGCCCAATCGCTTTGTCGGTATCTTCGGCGCGGGCGGTGAGCATCAGATTGGGCGCGGCAGATTGTCGCCGAATACGACGGCACAGTTCCAGCCCGTCAATACCGGGCAGCATAATATCAAGCAAAACCAGTTGCGGCGAGTGTTGCCGAAAAGCTTGTTCACCCGATAGCCCATCTTGGGCGACGATAACCCTGAAATCTTCACGAGGTCCCGCTTCAAGATAACCCGCTCTCCTTAATCATGAAGCGAAACCTCTGGGCATGCTTCTTTCGTCCTGACTACAGCCTAGCATGTTGATATCGTTAACTCTGTCGGGATAAGCATCGATAAGTTGATCACGAACACCACCCTCAAACATATCATCGGTAAATCCGGGGGCCATCGTACACCCAAATAGCGAATATCTTCCTCCGGCCACCATGTGTCCAGCTTGCCAAACGCTCGCTGGAACAACAAATTGTACATATTGTCCCTTTAGCGGATCATCTCCCATAATCACATCTTTGCTTGACCCATCTGGATACAACAACACGAGCCGAAGTGGATCTCCTCCATAAAAGTGCCAGACCTCATCGACAGGTAGTTTATGAAAAAGTGAAACACTACGAGGTTCGTCGCAGTAGAGAGCGATCATGGCGGTGCCACAAGGCTTGCCATCACCGGATTCTTGATCCGAGCGGTAGGTGCTTGTAAACAGGGTTTCTTCAACTGGCAATGGTTCGAGTTTGTAGTGTTCGATTAACGCTTTTGCCTCTGGCAGCATCATTCACCTCATATTTCCGTTAGCCGATCCCCGACAGCATCAAGCAGGCCTTGTGTTTGCTCACTAGTACGCATGCTGGCTCGGGCTGCTTGACCTTCCGGATCTGCGGTCAATGCAATAAAATTCTGAATCATGTGGACAACTTGGGGCTGATGACTGGGAGTGGTGACCTCCTTGAATTCTGTTGGGTTTACAATGCCTGAGCGCTGGATGAAACCGACCGGATACCCAGGAATGTTTATGGCAAATCCATCAGCCCAGTCAAGAACGAAATCATCGAGACTGATCATTCCCCGCTGCCCAAATATGTTGAGTTCCATAGCACAGGTACCGACATTGTAACCGACATCCCAAGTGGATGTGCAACCATCGGACAACAATAGCACCCCCGCACCGCGAATCATAGCACCGGTAACATCATCTCTCTGTGCAAAGCCGCTCGCACTGACAAGACTCGCGCCGGTCGTTGCGAACTCAGTAATTGCCCGCATTGAATACCAGGCCATATCACCAATTGCGCCGGTGGGCTCCTTTTCCGGATTAAACCGGATATTACTTCGATCTGTAGAAGGAAAGAAGAAGGAGGTGTAGATCGCCTGCACTTTGCCAATACGTTCTTCAAGTTCTTGCTTTAGCTGCCTGGTGCGGGGATGGTGAACGAAGTGAGTGGCATCCATAAAGGCAACGCCTTTAGCACGACAGGCCCCCGTAATTTCTTGAAGCGAGCTGAGGTTGACGAACGGCTTTTCAGCAAGGATATGTTTATTGCTCTGCGCCGCGGCAATACAGATATCCTCCCGTGCAGAAGTTGGGGTTGCCACATACACGGCATCGAGACCAGGCCAGGCAACCAGATCATTCCAGGATTCAAAAACCTGCATTTCCCCGTGTTTATCAGCAAATGCTTTGGCGTTCTCGCGGCGTCGACTGGCAACTGCAACTAACCTGGCCTCAGTATCCTTAATGGCATTGGCGACGACGTCGGCGATAAATCCTGTACCGACAATTCCGAGCCTGATCTTGGAATTCATTCCATCCCCTCTCTGGTGATTACTTTCGATGATGTTTCGGCCGCTGCGGATCAGGCGCTCTGTTGAGCATCGCCTGCATCCCGCTTGTTCGATTCTCTCTTGAGTCAGTCAGTTGTTATCCGGCTTCCCCACCAGTCCTCGTTCGGCCGCCAGTCCGGGTCCAAGTACTCAGCGTGCTCTGCCTCAAGCTCCGGCATCAACTCATGCTCCAACTTGCGCAGCAGAGCGTTCTCCTTCTCAGAATCGTATTCTGGATCCGGAGTGGGGAACTTCGCAGGTCACGCCAACCCAGGTCGTCGGCCAATATGAATAGAATGTTTGGGCATTTCATCTTCCTCCTCGAATCGAACGGCTGCGAGCTGAGCGGCCGGGGATCGCTTCTTCACGAGCCCAGAGCGAAGCGAACGCTTTGATTTTCTCTTGCATTTGCCGCCGAATCCCCGGTCCGTTCCAGCGAGTTGTTATGCCGCTCTACTCGGATTTGTTTCCGATAGCGACGATATGCCCAGTTACACCGATAATTGACGGTTCGTCCTCCAGCCATCGAATAGCTTCAAGCATTCGGCTCCGACGCTCAGGAACACTCCATTGCTCATCTAGATCCTGCAGAAAAACGGCAGCGCCCTCAATTGCCAGCACGCTCTCAACCACGAACCCTGCTGCTTGCACTTCCTCTTCCAACTCGTTCGGATGATGGAAGAATGAAGTTGTGAAGTAGCTTGCCTTGCTTGTTGGATTTCGATGCTGACCGTCAGCAAGATCACGCTTAGCTATTTGGATAAAATCTGCATCCTCGAAATAGCCCTCAATTAATCCTTGGAATGTAGATGCAAACCTTGAGATTCCGACAGCAATCAACAGTCCGCCTTGCTTTAGAACACGAAATGCTTCCTGCAAAGCCATGACTCGATCCGAACGCTCAGTGAGGTGGTAAAGAGGGCCGAGCAGCAGTACGACATCGGCATAACCGTCCGGATACTCGAGCTTCCGTGCATCTCCGAGAGTAATTGAGCTAACCGGGAACTCGGATTGTCGCTGGGAAGCCTGACTTGCTTGTTGCAGGTGAAGAGGAATGGGATCAGTCAGGTGAACCTCAAATCCCTCTTGAGCGAGCCAACACGCATATGCTCCGGGTCCCCCACCGACATCTAATACAACTGCAGGCGGATTAGGCAAATAGCGGCTAATGATTTCCTTCGTGCGGGCGAACTCTAACTCACCCTCAGCGCCCAAAAGGCGTTCTGCCTCAAGACCCATCTCGTAGTACGAGGAGGTTTCTTCTGGGAGTGAAGGTTGTCGATTCTCTTTGCTTTTCATTTTCAACCAATCATCCAAAGCGGCATAACGGTGGAATTAAGCGGCGCCTGCAATCCTGTTGCGAATTACCACTGACCAGCCTGGCGCCCGCTTTAGTGATTTGTTAGGCATTTGTATCCTGTATTTCCATAAGCTCTTTAAGCTTTTGTAGGTCACCCCGCACGCCCTTGCGCATTCTCTTTCCCATAAAGAACATCATGAAGCGCATGAATAAAGGTCCTGATATTCTCATCTGAACATTGACGCGGCTGCCGTTGGTTTCTGGTTCCACTTGAAAGATAGCGATCGAACCTTTCAGAGCGCCAGCTGTATGGATAAATTCAAAACTGCGGCCATCTTCAAATCTGGTAATTCCCCAATTCATAGCACCCATATCCTTATGGGTATGCTCGCCTGTTGAGCCTAGCCCATACGGCGGCTGTGAGGTCCATTCGGCTTTGGTGATGCCATTCCGCCATTGAACATCATTGGTAACATCCATCCAATAGCTCCAAATCGATTCAGGGTTTCGTGAAATCGTTATTGTCTCGTTGATTAACATGATTCGTGCCCTTCAAATGTATATATTGAACAGTTGTATTGCATGGTACATTTCAATTAAGAGATGCCTAACGGGATAAGAGTTTCATGTGGCGCAGGGCACACAAAGCGACGACCGACATCGTTGGGTCTGCGTTAGTTGCGGCTGTAGAGCCATCGGGCCGGGAGCCGCCACATAAACTTTGGTTGAACTAAGCCGGGTTATGCGGCTGAGAACCGCTATTTGGACCTACGGCATACGAACCCGTTGGCAGGGATCCGGTGACCCCTGGTGGCCACATTGAAGTTATTGTAGCATCTGAGATGGCCAATGTCAACGCAAAGTTGGCGATCCGATTGAAGTCATGAACCATGAGAGCCCTCTTTGCCAGAGGGTGTCAAGGTTACCTGTTAGAGGAGGTGATCGGCAGATAGGATGAACCACAGGGGCCTCCATGGCCAGGTCTTCGGCCTTACGAGTAAAGTGTGTGTACCGGGCAGTGGTCTTGATAGAGCTATGGCCCAACCAAATCTGGATCAGGCGCAGGTTGACTCCGGCTTCCAGCATATGAGTGGCCCAGGAACCCTAAAGGAGGTTTCGCACTGACGCAACGTGTGGACGGTGGCGTGCTGACGCGCTGCCTTGACGTGCTGATGTGCGCGGGCATGATGGTTTTATGGGTCCGGCACTCCCTTCTCTTCCATGACAGGCACCATCCCCAGGGGATGGCACCTCACACTTGACAGGCAACGGACAGTAGCATATCCTTGAAAGTGTCAACCCCGACCATAGCCCGGCCCCCTTGTGGGCGTTCACAAGCGAAAAGCAAACCATGACCGACCGCGACGAAATCCTCAATCGACTGAAGGCGCAGGAACGGGACGCCACCCACCCACCCGCCTGGCGCTCCCGGCGACACTTCGACGACCTGGCAGAGCGCTTTTCCACCTCGCTGACCGCGTCCGGCGGCCAGGTCCACCGGGCCGGGAGCCTGGACGCCGCGCTCGCCCAACTGGATGCGCTGCTGCCAGAACTGGCGGCTCGACAGGTCGCGGTCAATCACGAACCACCGTTCGACCAACTGGACCTGCCCGGGCGCTGGCCCAACGTTGACCTATACCTTGCCGGTCAAAGCGGCGGCGACCTGACCCTGTTCTGCGCGTCGGCCGACGTGGGACTCAGCGGCGCGAGCGCTGCGCTGGCAGAGACTGGTACCATTGTCTTGCACAACGGGCCAGGCAGCAGCCGCCTGGTAACCCTGCTCCCCCCGATCCACATCGCGCTGGTAGCTACCTCCCAACTGACCACCGATATCTTCACGTGGACCGCCGCTCGCGATGGCCAGATTCCAGCCTCCCTCACCCTGGTCAGCGGGCCCAGCAAGACCGCCGACATCGAACAGGTGCTGGCCATCGGGGTCCATGGCCCCAAACGCCTGATCGTCTTCCTCTACGACGACGATTGACCTCCCTCACGCGGCCTTTTTGCCCAGACGTTTTTTGCCTACCTTAAAAATCCGCCCCAAATTGGGCGTTTTTTGACAAGTTATGGTATAATAACCCTGACAGTACGCCGCCAGTCCAGGTTTCAATCCTGTTGGCGGCCCTCGAGCCTTGCATCTCGAGACATTATTGCCAACATCGACGCCAAAAGAGAGGCAGGTATCAAGCCACCCCGCGCCCGCTTATCCCTTTGCCACTCCCACCCATAATACCTGGGAGGATTCATCATGCGCGAAATGACTCAAGCGCCATCCATTGCCAATATCGTCCTACCCCCAACGGTGAATCAGTTCGCCCGGCTGGAGATCACCCTGGACGTCACCACCCAGGCCACCGATCTCTACCTGCCGTACGACGCGTCCCCTCCTGCCGGTCAGGCCGCCGCTACCGGCATCACAGTCGATGCCATTTTCACCGATCCGGATAGCAACACCTATATCTTGCCGGCCTTCTACCACCAGTCCTTCCAGACCCAGCAGGGCCATGGCCGCGACTGGATTTACCCCCTGGACACCTATGCCTGGCACGTGCGCTTTGCGCCTGCCCTGCCCGGCACCTGGACAATGGAACTCTCGGCTACCGACGGGGGCGGCACCGTCCAGGAAGGGCCTCTCTCCTTTGATGTCCAGCCTTCCGCCAGCCGCGGTTTCGTCCGCGAGTCTCAGACCGACCCCCGCTATTTCGAATACGGCGATGGCTCCCCCTTCAAGGGCCTGGGCTACAACTTCGACTACAAGACCCTGGATTGGAACGATCCCTCCCAGGCCACCATGGAGTGCCAGACCTTCGCCAACTTCGGCATGGACCTGGCCCGCTACTGGCTGTCGGAGCCTCCCCTGTTCGGCGGTCTGATCAACCCCCTGCGCCAGTGGGACGCTGATCACACCTATGATTCGTTCGCTGGGTTGACGGTGTCTGTAGCCGATGCGGGTCGGGAAGTATCCTGGCGGCTCAACAGTGAGCGGGGCAGCTTCAAGACCCGTTTCCTGGCCCTGGGCGCCCTCACCGAGAGCCTGCCCGTTAAACCAGGCACCCAGTACAGAATCAGCCTGCGCCTGCACATCCCGGAGAACTTGCTGCAGGACGATCTGGCTCAGGATTTTGGTTTCGTGGTCAAACAGGATACCCCCATTCTCGATCCCTCCCTGGTCGTCGATCCCACCCATGGGACTCCGTTGGGCGGTTACGTTACGGGAACAGGAGCAAGCTGGATCGACTATGCAGCGGAATACACCACACCGGCCAATCAATATTTCCTTCCCTACCTCTACTTTGCCCTGGTCAACTGCGTTGCCGATGATAAGACCGCCTATTTCGACGACGTGCAGATTCACGAGCTGTCAGGCGGTGTTCCCGTTGGCCCCAACCTGCTGGACAAGGGCCTGGCCGACCAGCATCTCTACGTCAGCCAGCGGGGCGCCCATACCGTCGACCAGTTCGTCGAGGCCGCGGAAGGAGCGGGCATCACCTTGAAGCTTGTCCTGTTGGAGAAAAACGATCCCATCTTTGGCCACATGGATCGAACCACCGGCCTGCTGGACGCGGCATTTTCTGTGGACAATTTCTACGGCGGCGAAGACCAGAGCATCAACCGCTGCCGCTGGCTGCAGCAGGCCTGGTGGCGCTACTGCCAGGCCCGCTGGGGCTACTCTGCCGCCGTCCATTCCTGGGAGTTGCTCAACGAGGGAGGAATCAATAACCCGCGCCATGAGAACCTGGCCCAGATGATGGGCAGCTTCATGGCCCAGTACGAGCCCAACAGCCATCCCTGCACCACCTCCTTCTGGTCAGGCTTCGACCATGCCTTCTGGACAAATCCGGCCTTTCCCGACATGGCCTACGCCGACTGGCACAAATATATCGAGCCCACCGACTCCTATTGGGGCGACACGGCCCGGGCCCACATCGACGGAGTCGATGGCCTGCAGCCGGTGGACAAACCGGTGGTGCGGGGAGAGACCATGGTGTGGGACGACAATGATCCGCACTCCTACGAACCTCGCCTGTTGGAAGACACCGCCGGCACCTGGCTGCGCCACTGGCTCTGGTCCCAGCTGCACAGCAAACAGCTCTACGAACTCTGGTGGTACCACCGGAATGTCATCTCGCAGACCGCTGAAGCGGGCGTCGATCAACGTCCCCACATCCTGGCCTTTTCCCGTTTCCTGGAGGGCATCCCCCTCAACAACGGGACCTATCAGGATCTGGGCGTGTCAGCTCAGGACCTCCTGGTGGTCGGCCAGTGGGACACCGCCAGCGGCGACGGCCATCTCTGGGTACGGGCCGATGGCGCGGTCCCCTACACCTGGCTCAACGTGGTCAACAGCGAGACGATAACGCCTGTCAGCGAGGATATCACCATCCCTGGCCTCTTTCCCGACCGGGCATACACGGTGCAGAACATCAGCACGGCCGATGGTGTGACCCTGCTCGATGAGGTCGGGCTTTTCAGCGATGCCCAGGGCAATCTGCTCGTCCGTGGTGCAGATTTTCCCTCGCTGCTCGCTTTGCTCGGCGATACCGCCTTCAAATTCCAGGCCCAGCCCGAGTCCCAGCTGGCGCCCATCCTGCTGCACGCTACCTTCACCGAAACGGGCGTCGCCCTTTCCGCCACCGATCTGGCCGGCAACGAACCGGTCTGTTCCCTCCGCCGCTTCTCCCGCAGCGACGGCAGCGCAACCACCCTGGCCGATGCCGCGCCAACAACCTACGATCATATCTTGAAAACCTGGATGTACCGGATCGACAATGCAGATCTCGGACGTTTCCAGTACGTCGCCCGCTTCCATACCGATTATGCCGACGCCGACCAGGCTGATGTCTGGGCATTGGGAGCCATCTATGATGCCCCCTTGAGCGCCGTTGGTGCCCAGAGCCTCTCCACAGCCGCCCTCGCCCAGTTCGTCACCCATGACACGGGAGAAAGCTCGGCAGCCAGCGCTTCGGTGGCCGAGCTCTCCAAGGCATCGGGATTCAGCACCTTCGACCCATCGACCGAGCAAGTGATTGCCGATGTGCGCAGGATCAACGGCGATCCCATCGACGATTCGGTTTCCTATGACCAGCGGGCCATCCTTTATCTTCAGCAGCTCAAATTGGAAACTGACGCCAGCGGAGAAGGTGCCCTCGATGCCTTCAATCACAGTCCGGATGGGATGGGCATGCGCAACGAGGGCAATATCGGCATGTACAACGAGGGGGTGTCTCAAGGCCAATACAACTGGGGACGCGGTACCCAGGGAGCGGGACAGTACAACCGTGGCAGTACCCAGGGGCAGATGAACGAGGCTTCCGAAGGCTACGGCCAGGAAAACCGGGGAACAGCAGCGGGACAACGCAACATTGGCAGCGCTTTCGGCCAGACCAACATCGGTACGGCTGCAGGGCAACAGAACAGCGCTTCTGCAGGGCCGGGCCAGGAAAACAGGAGCTCATCAGGCCCAGGGCAGCTCAACATCGGCACCGGTCAGGGCCTGTTGAACCAGGCCTCGGCAGGCTCAGGGCAAGTGAACCAGGGAACTGTCAAGGATGTGGATGGCTATGATCCCGACATCGTGGCCGGTTTCTGGGACCGCTTGACCAGCACCTTGACCTCGGCCGGCAGCATCGGGAAATTGCTTGCCGACACCCTGGACGCCACCCTCTCCAGCCGCAGCAGTCATAGCGCCGACGACGTGATCACCGGTCTGCCGACCGCCGCGGATACCGATACGCAGCTCAGCACTACCCATGGTGCCGGTTCCTGGGAAGCAGGGACACCGCTTACCTCGGTCGGAGAGATCGATCCGGTCAGTGAGTTCTGGAAACCTTTTGACCGAACTTCCGTCGTGGTGACTGCCAAAAACACAGCTGGACTGCTGACGATCCGCCAGGCAATCAACTTCCGCGCAACACTGAATCGCCTTCAGATTCCCGCCGACTGGGATCAACTCATATGGACGGTGTTCGCTGCCGATGGCACCAGCCCGCTGGTGCAAGCCAGCGTGAGCGAACGAGCCAAATCGTTGGATGGCCTTCAGGTGATAACGGGAAAGGCAGCAAGCAAAGGTGGCCTGGTCACCGGCGACGGATCGCTGATCGTCGATGCCCGGGTGGGCACGGTTCGGCTGGGCCTGAGCCACAAGGCTACGGCTCTCATGCCCCAGGTCGAGGGGGTTCCCTGGACCCTTGAGGCCGTGCGCGACCAGGATGAAATCGCACGGGTCACCGAAGGTTTCTGCGACATCCTGCCGTTGGACGGTGGGTGATTGAGGGGCTTACAGCATCAACATCGACAACTTTTTGTCGATAACGCACTCATTGAAAACGCCGTACTGGTCAAATTGCCCCGCTGGGGCTTCATCTTCCGAGCGCAGTCTCGGAACGATGCATAGTACCTTTCGAGTCAGATTCTTGCCCAGTGTGCAAGAAAATTATCCGCGAACCCAACAAAGATGTACCGCAGCAATGTCCCGAGCTTGTCGAGGGGCACTATCCTGCCCACTCCGCCCACCTCGTGCATTCGTGACCCCATTCGTGGACAGCCCAGAACACCGCCGTCCCCACATTGCCAGGCTCTCATCTCTCGGTGGCCTTACCTAGCTAGCTCACGCACCGTCTGCTGACGTCTCGCACCGCTTGCTGCCTCCCGGCACGCCTGCTGGCGTAGCTCACGCCACATCGGCAGACGATGCCTGCTGGCGGCGTCTCCGCGTCCCCCATTCCCCGCGTCTCCGCGTCGCCCCATCCCCGCGTCCCTACCTAGCTAGCTCACGCACCGTCTGCTGACGTCTCGCACCGCTTGCTAGCGTCACGGTACGCCTGCTGGCGGCGTCGCCCCATTCCCCACGCGTCTCCGCCCTCCTGAAACCTATCTCCGTTCAAGCACACGCGTATCAAAGATCTTGTCGTGCCACGCCTCGCCGTCGTGATCGAAGGCTGCCCAGATATAGCCGAGACCAAAGATCAACCCGCTGATCCAGTAACCGACGGTACCTCGCAATCCCGCCCGCAAAAAAGACAGCGGTTCCTCATTCCGACGCACAACCTGAATGCCGAGGGCCTTCATCCCGAGCGATTGGCCATCTTTGCTCCAGAAATACCCGAAGTAAAGGAACTGTACCAGCCACAGAACAGCCGCCATAAGCAACGCCAGACCGCCGACCAGCAGGGCCAATAGATCGCTATCCGTGCCGGAGTATAAGCCGGTAACCAGTCCCAGCAGGCCTGCCAGAACGCCAGCAGCAAGTCCGACCCCTATCCAATCGATGAACCATGCCGAAAACCTCGATCCAAATCTTGCTGTTTCCATGATACTATCCTCCTGCATAAAGATATTTTCCGCTTTCACCCTTCGACACGCCCTTACCCCTCCACTTGCACAACCCACGTGTCAAAGATCTTATCGTGCCAGGCTTCCCTGTTGCCATCGAAGGCTGCCCAGATATAGCCGAGACCAAAAACCAGGCCACTGATCCAATAGCCCACGCTGCCGCGCAAACCTGCACGCACGAAGCTCAGTGGTTCACCGTCGCGGCGTACCACCCGCATATCGAATAGCTTCATGCCAATCGATCTTCCGCTCTTGCTCCAGAAAAAGCCAAAATAGAGGAACTGAAGCAGCACCAGCAGAAGCCCGGTCAACAGCGCCCCGGACCCGGTCAGGAACTCCAGCAGTCCACTCTGAGTGTTGTTGGCCACAGCCATAAGTGCCCAGAAGAGGAATCCGAGCGATATCGACACGATACTCATGGCGATGGAATCGAACAGCCAGGCGAAAAACCGGGGAACAAATTCTGCTTTGCTCACAAACACTTCTCCGTTCATTATGATTCGTAACTGTACAGGCCTAGCAGAAATATCTCGCACCCGTCATTGCGAACCCTGATTGACTGACAAAAGTCCATGAGGCACATCTTTCCAACAAAGGCAAGATAGCCAATACTCTACCTCATCACTACGCCATGAGAAGGAGAGTAACGATGGAAGACACGCCTCGCCTGTATGATACCTCGTTTCAAGTATTGCGGCAACATGGAAAATGGTCGGATGTGCGTCATGCCAAGGTCCTGGGCCTGGATGATTGCGGGATTGGTCCAGGCTGGAACAGCGAGTTTGACGGCTTGGATACCCTTCGCGCCTTCGTGGTCCAAACCCTCCCCGCGCCTTCGTGGTCCAAACCCTCCCTTCGTTCCCCTCGCTCTTCGCGTCCTTCGTTCCCTTCGCGCTTCGCGTCCTTCGCGACCCTTCGCGCCTTCGTGGTCCAAACCCTCCCTTCGTTCCCCTCGCTCTTCGCGTCCT